>SLKF01000150.1 GCA_007134725.1 Clostridiales bacterium
CCGCTTTCATCTCCCTGAACGATTAGCTGGGCCTGAATCCGCTCTTTTAATTCTTCCACGTGGGAGATGATTCCCACAAGCCTGCCGGCCTCTTGCAGGTCAATCAAGCAGTTGATGGCACTGTCTAGGGATTCCTGATCCAAAGTTCCAAAGCCTTCATCGATAAAGACCGTATCCAGCATAATACCTCCGGCGTGGGATTGAACCACTTCCGCAAGGCCAAGAGCCATGGAAAGGGATGCTTTGAAGCTTTCTCCCCCGGATAAGGTTTTCACGGATCGGGGAAGGCCGGTATAGCGGTCAAAGACTTCCAGATCCAGACCGCCGCTTGTCCGTCGGTCTTCTACACTGTCTGCAAGTTTTAATGTGTAACGCCCATTGGTCATAGAAGTGAACCGATGATTGGCAGCAGTTAATACGTCTCTTAAATAACTTCGAAGAATAAACCGTTCAAAAGACATCTTCATTTCATTATTCCCACTGATCACATCATATATATGGCCTAAGGTCTTAAATTCCTGCTCCTCTTTTCCCATATCTCTATTCAATTTTTCAACATTATTCATAACCGTTTTATTAGACAAATTTTGCTGTTTGATGCTATCCATTTTATCCTGAAGTTTTCCCAGAGTTTCTTTCGACTCTTCGATACGCTGATCCAAAACCTCAATCTTTGCCATCTCAAAATCTTTAATTCCTGACTTTTGCTGTGTGATCGCGGCTTTCTTGTTGCTAAGGGCATCGTGATAATCCTTCAGTTCCTTCTCGATTGCCGTCTTTTTGGGAATTTCCATTTCATAGCGTAAATATTCTTCTTCTGTTATATGCTGTTCATCCAGTTCTTTTTCATAGTGCTTTTTCTTCTGATCAAGATGTTGATTTAGATCATTCAGAGCTTTTTCAATCGTATTGATGGAGGCTGCCATGGTAGTTTTCTCATCATGCTTTTTCTGATAGTCCTCCAGGACTTTATCTTTTCGAGTTTCTTTTTTCTTTCGTTCGGATGCGACTTGTTCTTCTCTCTTAGCAAGTGATTCTTCTTTTCTCAGTTCTGCGGGAATATTTTTCAGCATGGTATCTCGTCGAGTTTCAAGTTGATTCACCTTACTTTCTTCCCGTTGTACTTTTTCCTTAGCATTTTCTTCCTTTTCCATCAGTGCTGTAAGATCCTTATCGAGATCTGCCTTTTTCCTTTCCGCCTCTTCATAAATTTCTCTATCTTTTTTCAGTTGGTTGATTGTATTATTTAAAATTTCTTCTTTTCTTTCCTGATCTTCCTTCATCTGAGTAATTACTGTAAGTTCTTTGGATATTTCATTGTCCTCGGGTAAAATTCCCTGATTTGCCTCCAGAATATTAGTCAGTTCAACGTAATAATTTTCTACTGCTTCCTCTCCACTGGTTTTTCGAGTTTTGGCAGTTTCCAGAGTCATTTGAGCCTTATTCTTCGCTTTTGACGCATCGTTTACGATCGCTTCCCCTTGTTCCACTTCTTCTATAGTGCAAGCTTTCTCGGAAAACTCCGCAGGCCTTGGGTGGTCTTCACTCCCGCATACGGGACAAGGGGCTCCCTCTTCCAGTTCCTTGGCAAGATTTGCCGCCTGATTTAGATGATAGCGACGTCTTTTTTCTTTCCAGTGATGATCCGCATCCTTCCAATCCTTTTCGATTTTCTGATAGGCGGTTTCCTTCCTTTTGATGTCCTCTTCTAAGTCAGCAAGGTTTACTATGCTCTTTTCAGTTTTTTGTAATAGTGTGATCAACTGTTTCAAAGTTGAAAGGTCTTTCTCTTTTTCGTAAAGCTTCTTTTCAGCGCTCTTATATTCTTCCATGACCTTTTGGTTGGCTTCTAGGCTTTTTTTACAGTTCTCCAGATTTTCTTTGATTTCCCCATGCTCTTCCAAGGTTTTCTTTTGAACTTGCTCCGCCTCTTCGTACTCTTTATTGATCCCTTTAACATCCTTTAGCACTGCATGATATTCTTCCAGCTTAGAGGCTTCTTTTTTTAAGTTTTCTAGATCCTTTGTATAGGCTTCGGAAGTAACTTCTTTTTTTTCTTGCTCCAGGTTTTGAAGCTCTTTTTTCAATGCTTCGAAAGCCACTTTTCCCTGCTTGATCTCCTGCTGCTTTTTCTCCACTTCCTTTTTCCGTTCCAGATAGTATCTTCGCTTTGGCTCTACCTTCTCCGCCTTTTGGATTTTCTCGAGATCCTCTTCCTTTTTCTTCATGGTTTCTTTTTGTTCTTCCAGCTCTTTTAACCCTTTTTCCAGATCCTCAAGTTCCTTCAGCTTTTGATTGTTGTCCACTGCTCTTTGCCGCTCTTCATAGAGTTTTCCCTGTTTTTCTTCCTCTTGTTCTTTCACCTTCTGATAATTCTCCAAAGTTTCAGTGTCGGTCTTCAGGCTCGTCTTTACAAGTTCAATTATTCTTTCAATATTGAAGTGTTCTTTTTGAAGTTCCTGATGGAGTTCTTCTCCCAGGGATGCACTGGGATCATAGGCAAGTTTTAATAGTTCATTTTTCCGTTGAAGCAATTTTTGCTCAATCTTTTTCTCAAGGTCCCGACTTTTTTCCTTAAACTTTCGCTGTAAATCACTGTAAAGATGGGTTTTGAAGATCCGTTTTAAGATCTCCGTTCGTTCAGTGGATGGCGCCACTAAAAGCTTTCGAAATTCTCCCTGGGGAATCATCATGATTTGACGAAACTGGCTCAGTTCCAATCCCACAAGATCGGTAATTTTTCCCGTAACCCCGGTTAGGCTTGTAATGGGTCGCTCCTCATTTGGCAGCTGAAGGTTGGCTTCCCCTGGAGCTTCCGTCATTCCCTCCCCACTTTTTTTCGGTCGCTCCTGCTTTGGACGCCGATAAACCGTGTATTCCTTTCCTTTCAACTCAAAGGTAAATTCCACTTCCGTTAAGACATCGGGGGATGCACTCTGGCAGCGAATGCTTTTTTCCGGTCGGTCGGTGCCGCTGGTTTCTCCATAAAGTGCGTAGCAGATGGCATCGAAAATCGAAGTTTTTCCCGCTCCTGTGGGTCCGGTAATCAAAAATAGATGATGCTTTTTCAGTTCCCGAAAATCGATGGCTTCGGTTCCCTTATAGGGTCCAAAGGCACTCATGGATAATTTAATAGGTTTCATCAGGCATCCCTCTCTTCCCGCTCCAGTTCTTCGTAAATCTCAGAGAAATATTCCAAAGCTTCTTTCGTCGGCTTTTCTTCTCCCGTAACTTTTTGGTAAAATTCTAAAAACAGCTCTGTCGGATTCTTCCCTTTCATGTCCACAACCTGATCTCCGTCGGAGCCTGAAAGGTCCATCCGTACTCTTTCCAACTGCAGCATATTGGGATAAACAGATCTGAGTCTTTGCATGGGCTCATAAAGGGTTCCCTTATCCGTTAAAATAGCATGGATATAATCCTCCCTATTCCCGAAACTATACACCTCCCGATTCATCAGATCCTCCAACTCCCCCTCAATGACCCGAAGATCCCGCCGGGGCTTTAGGACTCTGTGGTCAATGGTTATTTTTCCTTTTTCCATAAGTTCAATTAACGTGACGGATTTTTTCTGTTTCGCTTCGGAAAAGGAGTATTTTAATAAAGATCCGGCGTATCGAATACTTCCCTTAGAAACCCGCTGGGGTCGGTGAAGATGACCCAGGGCCACATAATCAAAGGGATGATAATACTCGGCACTGACGTATTCCGACCCGCCGATACTTAACGGGCGTTCCGATTCACTGGTTTCCGGTTCCTCCGTTCCCACCACAAAGGCGTGGCTGATACAAATATTTCGTATGTTTTGATCAAGTTCATTGGTAATAGGGGCTAAAACCGTTTTCATGGCCATATCATGGTTTGTAACCTCCTCCTTATGATGAAGGGCTTTTACCACTGCCGGTTCACTAAAAGGAATGGGATAAAAATGAACTTCACCGTATTCATCCTCCAGGATTACCGGTTCAATACGCTTTTGAAGTTTTCCCATAATATGAAGTCCCCGGTCTCGAAGTAGCTTGCTGCCAAAATCCAAACGGTCGGGACTGTCATGGTTTCCGGAGATCATGATAACTTTGATCCCCAGGTCCAGTACAACTTTTGATAATACATCGTCTAACAGCTCCACCGCCTCTGTGGGTGGAATGGATCGGTCATATACATCTCCCGCGATGATTAATACATCCACCTTTTCGATTTTCAAGAGTTCGATCAATTCTTTTAGAATATACTCCTGATCTTCCGTCATATGTAGTCCGTGCACCAGCTTTCCAATATGCCAGTCTCCCGTATGCAGTATTCTCATTGTCTTCACCCTTTCTTTTATAAGTACTTTAAGTAAAATTTATCTTTTTCATTAGACTATATCCTTGGATTTTAATGGAATTCTCCATTAGTTTTATTGTACAGGACTACCTCTTTACTGTCCACGATCCTCCGATGATGTTTCTGGAAATAGTTTTAAAAAAAGACAGCACCCGTTGGGTGCTGTCTTACAATACTATTATGGGGAATAAAGTAATTAGCTGGTTTGTTTAGTAAATACCTCGGCTAAGACCGTTCATAATAGCAGAGAATACTTTGTTTGCTCGTAGGGTCGCTCCTGTTGCAACGTCAACGTCCTCTACAAATTCTCCAGGATTATGAAGATCATAAATCGTCTCTAAAGGTTGTCCCTCAAGGTACTCTGCAATTTGGATATGTTGCTCATAAATTCCGTATAAAGCGTCTCCTTCTTCCATTTCCCGATAATCTTCTCCCGAGTAATAAATGTGTCGGAAGCTTAATTCTTGAATATTACCGTCTTCTACATTGAACTGAACTGCTACTTGTTGATCTCCACCATCTCCGTAGGTTCCACGGTATCGTCCGTCTTCTATGTTTTCAAGAAGGTCTGCAGAATATCCATTAGCCGGAGAGTAAATTCCTCGGTTCAGGCCGTCCCGAATCGCTGAATATACTTTGTTTCCTCTAAGGGTTGCTCCGGTTGCTGCGTCTACATCATCCACGAAATCTCCCGGATTGTGAAGCTCCGTAATATCATTTAATGCTTTTCCTTCGAAGTACTCAGCAATTTGTTCGTGTTGTTCAAGAATTCCATAAAGCGCGTCCCCTTCTTCTAAATCTCCATAATCGGTTCCTCCATAATACAGGTGTCTAAAGCCCATGTCATAGATCTTACCATCTTCTACTCTAAACTGGATCGATACCTGTTGCTCTCCACCGTCTCCATAAATTCCTCGATAGGTTCCGTCCTGGTAATCAGGAAGTTCTATAACGTAATCTCCAGCAGGGCTATAAAGTCCTCTGTTAAGTCCATCCACCATTGCAGACAATACCTTGTTTCCTCTAAGAGTAGCTCCGGTTGCTGCATCAACATCATCTACAAAATCTCCGGGCTCATATAAATCTGTAATAGAGGATACTGGCTTTCCTTCAAAATACTCTGCAACTTGTAAATGTTGCTCGTATATTCCGTATAAAGCGTCTCCTTCTTCTAACTCACCGTAATCCGTTCCACCATAGAAAAGGTGTCGAAAGGATATATCGTAAAGATTTCCGTCTTCTACGCTAAACTGAATGGATACTTGTTGGCTTCCACTGTCTTCAAAAATTCCTCGATACGTTCCGTCAGGGTACTCCCCTTCTACTACTTCGTATTCATCGTTATCTTCGTCAACGGCATCTTCTTCGCCATTGTCTTCTCCATTTTCGTCCACAACTTCTTCTCCGTTTTCTTCATCGGCTTCTGCATCTTCGTCACCACATCCCATTATTGCCAGACTCATAGTCAGTAGTAATACTAATAATAAAATCCATTGTTTTTTCATGTCTCTTTCATCTCCTTTTTGTGTAATAGCTAGATTCCGTTTGTTAAAAACTAAACGTATCGAAGCAATTTTTTAACTTAAGCTCATCATATTACAGTTTAAGCATAAAAAGAAGATTGGAATACGTCCTTTTTTAGGGACATTTGTCCTTATTTATCCACTCGTTGATGATAATAGTTAGAAGCTTCGGTACGGTTATCAACCCCGATTTTTCGAAATAACTTGGAGCTGTAATTTCGAACGGTTTTTTCCGCAAGGTCCATGGTCCTTGCAATTTCTTTGTTTGTTTTACCCTTTGCAATTTCTTCCAGGAGTGCTTCCTCTGAAAGGGTCAGTTCCTTAAAATGCCGTTTTTTTGGATCCTGAATGTTTTCAAACAGGGTTTTTGTCATGGATGAATCCAGAGCTTTTTTCCCCTGAAAAGTTTCTTTAATATTTGTAATCAATTTCTCCCGTTCAATATCTTTTAGCAGATAGCCGTCGGCTCCTCCACGAATCGCCTCGATGACCAAATTATCGTTGATATAAGCGGTAAGGATTAACACTTTTACTTTGGGCCAGCGGGTTTTGATGGTTTTACAGAGGGTTACCCCATGAATAAAGGGAAGCTCCATATCCAAAAGGATCATATTGGGATCC
>SLKF01000271.1 GCA_007134725.1 Clostridiales bacterium
ATTTTAGAAAAGGATTTAACTGGAATAAAACTTCACGAGGAGATTATTCGATTAACTCAGGACCCAGAGCTCTTAAGGGAAATGGGAGCAAAAAATCGTTCCTTGGCCCAGGATCAAACCGAAGAGGATCTCTATAGGTTAGTCGAAAGACTGTATAAAAAAGAAAAAACGGATTAGGTGAACTTATGAAAAAACTTTGGCGGATATTTAAGGGATTATTATTATTTCTAGTCTTTTTAGGAATCATTTTTGTGCGGACTTTGCATATGGACACCCTGCTTTTAGACACGTTGAAAATAGAAACTTCAGACCATATCACAGAAGAAGTTTTTCGAGAAATAACCCAAATTACCACACACCAGAACATCCTGAGATACAATTTGGAAGTAAAAGAACAGGCGATTGAGGCTCATCCCTATATTCAAGAGGTGACAATTCAAAGAAAATATCCCAATACCCTTGAAATAAAGCTGAAAGAACGGGAGGAGTATGCTATAATACCTTATAATGGCAATTACTTATTTGTGGATCGGGAACTTTTTTTGTTGAGAATATCAGAATCCTATATGGCAGGAGAGGCACCGGTACTAAGAGAAGTACAGGTCCGAAACTTTAGCCTGGGAGATGCGGTTATTACGGAAAATGATGATCTTGTAAAATTCGCATTTGATGCCTATGAAGCTCTATCGGTATCTGGATTTTTCTCGGATATAGCAGAGTTTTATTTAAATGAGGATGAGCTGATAGTAGAAACTACGGAGCACATTGATATTATCTTGGGTATGGAGATAGATCTACCCTATACCCTCGTGGCAACGGAAGAAGTCTACAAGGATTTAATAAGCCGCAATCAGCGAAATGTATCGATTGTATCAAAATACAAAGAATATATATATGTAGAATCAGGAACTTTTATGGAACAACGACAGTCTAACGTTGATGAAGAAGAATTGCCTGAGGAAACAGAATCAGAAATAGAAGAAGAGATGATAGGGGACGATTAATCCATTGTATGGAGGTTAAGGATCAAGGGGGAAGAAAGAATGAAAGATTTGAAAAGCAAAATTATTTTAGGCGTACTCTCTATGGTTGTTGTGTTTACCTTATCGGTTCAGTTTCAAACTATCCGAGATACCACAGGAGGAGAACTGCTTTCAACCCAGCGTTCCCAGGCACTGGCAATCGAACTCCGAAATCTTCAGGAAGAACGTGACCAACTAACTAATGAATTAACGGACCTGGAAAGTCGGCTACAGGAATACGAACAGACGGATGCCGATGAAAATTTGATTATTCAAAATTTGCGACGGGATCTTCAAAGGTATCAATTGATCTCCGGTCATGTATCCGGACAAGGTCCTGGAATTACCGTTTCTATTGAAAGTCAGGAAGAAGAGGGAGAGTTCCTTTTGTATAATTATGATATTTTATTAGCACTGGCCAATAATTTAAACGCTGCCGGAGCCGAAGCCATAGAGATTAACGGTGAACGATATACCGCTTTAACAGAAATCTATTATGGATCGAATGCTATTCATATTAACGACCGACCCATTAGCCCCCCTTTTGAAATCAAAGCTATTGGACATGCAGACACTTTAGAAGCCGCTTTAAATATTCGTTATGGTATTATATGGGAAATTCGCCAATTCAGTGGTGTAAATGTTGAAATTATTAAAGAGGATAACCTATTTATTGAAAGGGCACACAGTATTATGGAATTTGAATATGCAGTGCCGGTGACGGGAAATGAATAATAGAATCTTAAGGAGTTTCGACTATGAAAAACTCAAGGGATAAAATAATAATTGGGTTGACTGTTTTTTTTGTCAGTTTTATGTTAATTATCAATATTCGGAATACAGAACTGGACTATGATTTTATTCGACTAGAGACTGTTGAAGCCTTCAATGTTGAAATATCTGAAACCAAAGAAGCGATCGAAGCTCTGGAGGATTATATCGAACAAAAAAAATACCAAATTGAAGAATATCAAGCAGCGCTTCGGGACGGAACATTAGAAGATGTTCTTGCAGCGGAAGTAAGTAGACAAAAGATGAACAGTCACCTTACTTCACTAAAGGGTCCGGGGATAACGGTTACATTAGAGGATAGTGATCGAGAGTTGGAACAAGGGGAAGATCCTAATAATCTGATTATTCACGATTTGGACGTGCTAAACATTTTAAATGATCTGCGAAGAGCCGGAGCAGAAGCCTTGGCTATAAACGGTCAACGGGTGACCAGTCAAACCCAAATAAAGTGTCAAGGTGCAACCATCACCGTAAATGATGTGACTTATGGACAACCTTTCATTATTGAAGCTATCGGAAATCCCGATACATTAAACGCAGCAATTAATGCTCCGACCTCCTATGCCTATATTCTACGGGAATATTACGAACTACCGGTAGGATCGGAAATCAGTGATGAGATTTTAATCAATGCCTTTGATCGAGAGCCGGCATTGAATTATATTGAGATACAGGAAGGTGATTAAATGATTTTTGCAATTATTGGTATTTTAATGGGTATCGTTTTAGGTTTTTTAGTTCCGATTACTTACCCTCCCGGTTATTCCCTTTATATTTCAGTGGCGATTCTAGCAGCACTTGATTCGGTTTTTGGAGCCTTTCGAGCAACGTTAGAAGAGAAATTTGATATAGAAATCTTTGTTTCCGGTTTCTTTGGAAATACGATCTTAGCTGTGGCCTTAGCCTATATTGGAGATAAATTGGGAGTTCCTTTATATTATGCTGCAATCTTTGCTTTTGGGGGAAGACTTTTTCAAAACCTGGCAATTATTCGACGCATTGGTATTCATCGTCTAAGAATTGCTAGGGGGATAAGCCGAACATCTGCAAAAAATAAAGCAAAAAATTAATTTTTTTTATTTTTTTTCAAAAAAAGAAGGGTTTTGGAAAGTTGTGTTGAATTATTGTATAAGGGACTAGTTTAACATACTATATCTTGAGATTAAATATTTCTGGAATAAGAAATATCCATACGTACAAGGGAGGTAATACTTATGTTGGAATTTGATGTTGACATGGATCAATTCGCTCAAATAAAAGTTGTAGGCGTCGGTGGAGGCGGAAGCAATGCAGTAAACCGTATGGTGGAATCTGGCTTAAAAGGTGTAGAATTTATTGCGATAAACACAGATAAACAAGCTTTGTATTCTTCAAAAGCTGAACATAAATTACAGATCGGTGAAAAGCTGACAAAAGGACTGGGAGCCGGAGCAAACCCGGAGATTGGACGAAAAGCTGCTGCAGAAAGCAAAGAAGATATTTATCGCAGGTTGGAAGGTGCGGATATGGTTTTTGTAACCGCAGGAATGGGAGGCGGTACCGGTACAGGAGCTGCCCCTATCGTATCGGAAATTGCAAAGGAAATGGGAATATTAACCGTAGGGGTTGTAACAAAGCCTTTTACCTTTGAGGGGAAAAAACGGATGTCTCATGCCCAAATAGGTATTGATGAACTTCGAGCAAAGGTGGACACTTTGGTTACCATTCCCAATGACCGATTGTTACAGGTCATTGAGAAGAAAACCACCATGCTGGATGCTTTTAAAATAGCTGATGATGTCTTAAAACAAGGTGTACAGGGGATATCGGATTTGATTGCTGTTCCCGGACTTGTGAACTTGGACTTTGCAGATGTGAAAACCATTATGTTAGAACAGGGACTAGCCCACATGGGTATCGGTAGCGCTGTGGGAGAAAACCGAGCCTCAGAAGCCGCGAAACAGGCTATTCAAAGTCCATTGCTTGAAACATCAATAAAAGGAGCAAAAGGCGTGTTGTTGAATATTACCGGTGGTGCGGGATTAGGTCTTTTTGAAGTTAATGAAGCTGCAGAAATTGTTACAGAGGCTGCAGATGAAAATGCCAATATTATATTTGGTGCCGTGATCAATGAAGAATTAGAAGATGAGTTAAGAATCACGGTAATTGCTACAGGATTTGATAATGCACCTCTTAAAGAAGAGGAAGTTAATAGAGAAGAAAAATGGATAGAAGAAAAGAAAAAAGAGGATTCTTTAGATATTCCTGTGTTTCTACGGAGAAGAAGATAAAGTTGTCTAGGAGGATTAAGGATGAATTGTCCATTTTGTTCCCATGAAGAATCAAAAGTCGTGGATTCGAGACCTACCGATGAAGGACAGGCGATTCGTAGAAGAAGAGAGTGCGGTAACTGTAAAAAGCGTTTTACCACCTATGAAAAGATTGAAGAACTTCCTTTGATTGTTGTTAAAAAAGGAGGAACCCGAGAGTCTTATAATCGCAGTAAGGTTATGAACGGAATCATCCGATCCTGTGAAAAACGACCGGTATCCCTTCAAGATATTGAAGAAATGGTGGATGAAATCGAAAAAAACTTATATAATTCCATGGAGAAGGAAATAAACACGAAATTCATCGGGGAATTAGTTATGGATAAGCTTAAAAAAACCGATGAAGTGGCGTATGTCCGTTTCGCATCCGTATATCGGGAATTCAAAGATATCAGCACCTTTATGGAGGAATTGAACAAATTACTAAAAGATCCGGACACTAGCAAAAGCTAGTGTTTTTTCTTTTGTTCTAGTAATTTGCCAAAGGTTAAGTTGCATATTAGGTTTACAGTGAAGGTGGAAGACTGTATAATAGAAAGGATTGTTATGTGGAAGAATAAAATTATGATATAATAAAAATGCATTTAAAAGAAATTTTATTTGTGTTTACAAAAATAGGTATAAGAAGGTGTTTTAATTGGAACATGCAGTGATCAATCGAATAAACAAGGTATTCCCCGATAGTATAGGTGCAGAGATGAATATTGAAGTAGGGGATATCTTACTGAATATTAATGGACAGTCAATTAGCGATATTATAGAATACCGTTATTATATCTCCGAGGAATATCTGGAAATGGATATACAAAAGAACAACGGGGAAATCTGGACTTTGGAAATTGAGAAAGAGTATGATGAAGATCTGGGCTTGGAGTTTGAGAATCCCATTATCGATCAGTCGAAAAATTGTCAAAATCAATGCATCTTTTGTTTTATCGATCAGCTCCCGAAGGATATGAGAAATACTTTATATTTTAAGGATGATGATTCCCGATTATCCTTTTTACAAGGGAACTACATCACGCTTACGAACATGAAGGATGAGGAGATTCAAAGAATCATTGACTATCGTATCAGTCCTATCAATCTATCGGTTCATACTACGGATCCCGATCTTCGGATTCAAATGCTTAATAATAAAAAAGCAGGGAATATTTTATCGGTGATGAAAAGTTTTAATGAACATCAAATCAAAATGAATTGTCAAATTGTTCTTTGTCCCGGGGTAAATGATGGGGAAAACTTAAATCAGACCATTGCAGATTTAAAAGAACTGGAACATATCCAAAGTACTGCTATTGTTCCTGTGGGTCTTACAAAATATCGGGAAGGCCTTTTCCCGATGGAACCCTATGGTCAACATGCTGCGACGAAGGTTATTGATCAAGTGGAATCTTGGCAAAGCATTATTCTAAAAGAGAAAGGAAGACGGTTTGTGCATTTGTCCGATGAATTCTATATTTTGGGCGATGGAAACTTTCCCAAGGTAGAAGATTATGAAGGTTTTCCACAAATTGAAAATGGTGTGGGACTCGTTACAAAGTTTCAAGCGGAAGTTGAAGAGGTCTTAGCTCAGAGACGTACAACTCTTTCGAAGGATGTTCAGTCCCAGAAAAAAAAGTCGGAGGATAGAAAAAAGAGGGTGAAAGTTCAGCTTATTACCGGGACCTTAGCTAAAGATTTTATGGAAAATATCGCAAATAAAATTCGTGAAAATATGGCATCTATTGAAATTGAAGTTATCCCGGTCAAAAATCGCTTTTTTGGAGAAACCATAACCGTAAGTGGTTTGGTAACCGGAGGAGATATTCTTGAAACCATAAAAAATAGAGAAACAAAGAAAAGCGGAGAAAATGATTTTAATACCGTAATGATGATTCCTAAAGCCATGTTAAAAGCAGAGGAGAATATTTTCTTGGATGATCTTACGTTAAAAGATTTGGAAAAGGAACTCGGAAAAGAGATTGTAATTTCTCAAGTAGAGGGTAAGGATTTTGTAAACAAATTATTAAGAATAATAGAAAAATATCAAAATTAATTTAAGGGGTGATAAAATGGGAAAACCAATTGTAGCTATCGTAGGTCGACCAAATGTGGGAAAGTCCACTTTATTCAATAAAATATCAGGAAAAAGAATTGCCATTGTGGAAGACAGACCCGGGGTTACCCGAGATCGAATATATATTGAAACGGAGTGGTTAAATCATCAATTTCATTTGATTGATACCGGTGGTATTGAGCCGAAGTCAAAGGAAATTATTCCGGAACAAATGAAACGTCAAGCGGAACTGGCTATAGAAACAGCGGATGTAATCATCTTTTTACTAGATGGCAGAGAAGGACTAA
>SLKF01000228.1 GCA_007134725.1 Clostridiales bacterium
AGGGGCCAAACTGGTGACCCATCCGCGGCTCGAACGCGGGACACCCTGATTAAAAGTCAGGTGCTCTGCCAACTGAGCTAATGGGTCACTTTACTCACAGTTATATATACTAACCGATCCGCTTTTGAAAGTCAATGGTTTTATTTTCATTATTTCTTTCAAAATGAAATTCCGACTTTTCATAATTCTTCGAGGTTTTAAAAACCGGCTTCTTACTGAGAAGAAGCCGGTTTTTGTTATCTGCGATAGATCTCTTCCCGAACAATAGTTTGGGCTCGTCCCGGTCCTACGGATACAATTTTTACTGGAATTTCTAAATAATCTTCAACAAAGGCCATGTATTCCTTGGCTTCTTTGGGAAGGTCTTCAAATTCACCTATATTGGAAAGATCCTGAGTCCATCCGGGAAAGCTTTGGTAAATTGGTTTGGCTTTTCCCAGTCGCTTAAGACTTGCGGGAAAGTCTGTGGTTTTCTCTCCATCAATTTCATACCCCACACAAATCTTTAGGCTTTCAAATCCACTTAACACATCCAAAAGCATTAAGGAAATACCCGTCAGGCCATTGACCCGAGCCGTATATTTTAACATCACCAGGTCCAACCATCCACATCTTCTGGCCCGTCCCGTGGTGGTACCAAATTCTTTGCCTTTTTGTCGAATGGCTTCCCCCGTTTCATTTTCTAATTCCGTAGGAAAGGGTCCAAGACCCACCCGGGTAGTGTAGGCTTTTACAATCCCCAAAATTTCTTCGATTTTATTGGGACCGATCCCGGCGCCTACAGAGAATCCTCCCGCCGTAGGGTGAGATGAGGTTACATAGGGATAGGTTCCAAGATCCAAGTCCAGCAAGGTTCCTTGAGCCCCTTCAAACAACACTTTTTTATCGGAGGTTAAGGCTTCATGGGTAAGAATTGTGGTATCGGTCACGAATCGTTTGATTTTTAGCCCGTATTCCCGGTACTGATTAAAGAGGGTTTCCATGTCATATCCCTTGGTTTCATAAATTTTCTCCAGGATTTCATTTTTTTTGGGAACCTGCAGGCTAAGTCTTTCCCGTAATAGTTCGGGATCAATAAGATCTCCCACTCGAATTCCCGATCGTTGGATTTTATCCATGTAACAGGGCCCGATTCCTTTTTGGGTGGTTCCGATTTTCTCTTCTCCCCGGGATTCTTCCTCTAATATATCGATTTGTTTATGGTAAGGGAAAATCACATGGGCTCTTTCGTCGATACGAATATTCTCTGCTGAAAACCCGTTGTTTTCCAGTGTTTCCACTTCTCCTAAAAAGCCTTCCGGATCAAAGGCCACACCATTTCCAATGATATTTAACTTATCCTCATATAAAACACCGGAAGGCAGCAGATGAAAGGTATACTTTTTTTCTCCTACGATTACGGTATGTCCTGCATTGTTTCCTCCTTGAGCCCGCACCACCATGTTGGACTCACCGGCTAAATAATCAATAATTTTTCCTTTTCCTTCGTCTCCCCACTGGGCTCCGACGATGACTACTGAAGGCATAAGATCCTCTCCTTTGTGTTAATTTCAAGATTATCCTATCATAAATCCAAGAAAAAATCAATAAAAATCCGAACATTTATCGCTTTTATTTAGTTATCATTCGTTTTAATGCGGATGAATTTTTTCTCATAAAAAAAAGCCTATGACTATTCATAGGCTTTTCCTAGGGCTGGGCCCTCTTTTTCAATTTTTATTATTTTGTCATGTATCCGTTTAATTCTTCTACAAGTTTGTCGGAGTCAATACCGTGTACCTTGCCTGCATCTTCAATACTTTCCATGGTCGCTCCGGGACAACCTAAACAATGCAGTCCGTGCTTCATGAATATTTCTGCTAATCCCTGATCCATTTTCAAAACATCCATTATGGTCATTTCTTTTGTAATTTTAGCCATTGGAATCCTCCTTATTTTATAATTCTTCTGATTTTATGCTCTTAGTTTAACCTATTTAATCTTAACATTTCTGATAAGATTTATCAACAGTCTTTTCTCCGTTGGTATTTTTATCCTTCCTTCGGCTGTGGATATGTGTACAAGTTTTCCCCGGGTTTATCCACAGTTCTGTCTAGGTATTCTTCCCTGCATTCCTGTTTTCTTAAAATTCATCCCCAAAAACAACACACTATCCACAACTTCTGACTAATTATTGTGGATAGTGTGGATATTTTCTGCCCGTATGCGCATTCGTTCGTACTTACAATAGACTTCACCCTTATAAATTTTAAAGTGCTCTTCTTCGTAGTCCAAACTTTTTAAAATTTCCGGGGTGATTTTAGGATTTTCGAAGGATTCCCAATACTCGTATTCCTTAATGAATCCCAGCTTGGTATATACTTGTTTTGCCCGTAGATTAAAGGCTCCTACAATCAGGTATATTTCTTTTAGTTTTTCTTTGTTGAGCCAATGATCCAGGAATAGCTCCAAGGCTTCTTTCCCATATCCCCGGCTTAACTCCTTGGGATCAAATACCACCCCTAATTCTGCTTTTTTCTGAATCCGTCGGATTTTTTTGAGGGTAATATAACCCACCAGTCTTCCATCCTGTAGAAAAACCCCAAAAATCTTTTGAAAATATTTCCCCTGTTTCTCCCGATACCAATAATCCCGATACTGTTCATTGGTCTTGGGAAAATTATAGGTTTCAAACAAGGGGTCCTGATGGGTACCCCAATTTTTGAGTTGATCCACATCTTTCCGGCTCAAGCTTCGAATGCATATTCTTTTTCCGATTATTAACAACGGATTCCCTCCATTACTCTAAAAACTTTGTATTAGGGTTATTCGTGAAATCGATCATAGTCCATAAACTTCTGAATATTCCCGGACCATCGAAGCTCTACAGTACCGGTTTCCCCATGCCGGTGTTTGGCTACGATAACCTCTGCAATATTTTGTTTCTCGCTATCTTCATAATAGTACTCATCCCGATATAAAAACATTACCAAATCCGCATCCTGCTCGATGGCTCCCGACTCTCGAAGATCGGATAAAATCGGACGATGATCTGACCGAAGTTCCGGTGCACGGGACAGCTGAGAAAGGGCAATAACCGGACAGTTAAGTTCCTTCGCCATAATTTTAAGATTTCGGGATATGGCCGATATTTCCTGTTGACGATTTTCAATCTTTCCGTCTCCCTGCATAAGCTGCAGGTAGTCAATGAGAACCAGGTCCAATCCGCTTTCCATTTTTAGCCTTCGACATTTTGAACGCATTTCCGTAACGGAAACCCCCGGGGTATCATCAAAGTGAATTCGGGCTTGAGATAGGGGGACCATGGCCCTCGCAAGTTTACCCCATTCCTCTTCATTCAGATTTCCTGTTTGGATATTGCTTAAATCCACCATGGATTCGGAAGAAAGCATTCGAAGCATCAATTGCTCCTTGGACATTTCCAGACTAAAGACCGCTACCGCATTTCCTTCCTTAATCGCCGCACTTTGGGCGAGGTTTAGGGCAAAAGCGGATTTTCCCATAGCGGGTCTTGCAGCAATTAAAATCAGATCCGATTTATGAAAACCGTTTAACTTTTTATCAATGTCTATAAACCCGGAAGTGGTTCCCGTGATTGTCTTTTCACTTTGATAAAGCATTTCGATATTATCGAAGGTGGTATTTAACACTTCTTTTATGGGTACAAAACCTTCTTTTGCATGATACTGAGAAATATCATAGATGTTTTTTTGTGCTTTTTCCAATAGTTCTGGAACTTCGATATCCGAGTTGTAACCCAGGGTTACAATTTCTTCTGAAGCTCTGATGAGTCTTCGAAGGGTAGATTTCTCCTCTACAATTACGGCATAATGTTTCACATTCGATGCTACGGGCACACTGGAAGACAAGCCGGTGATATATTGAATCCCACCCACCATCTCCAGCTTTTCCCGCTTTCTAAGTTCTTCCGTTAAGGTCACTAAGTCCACCGGCTCATTTCGATTAAAAAGCGTCACGATACAGTCGAAAATATCTCCATGGGCGGCTTTATAAAAGTCCTCCGGTCGAACAATCTCCAGGGCGATAATGGTGGCTTCCCGGTCAAGAAGCATGGAACCCAGTACGGATTGTTCCGCATCAACGCTATGGGGAGGCAGTTTCCCAAATCCTAATTCTTCGGCCATATTATTGTTCCTTTACATGGACTTTAAGAGTTCCTGTAATATTCGGATAAACTTTTACCTCGACATTGGTTACCCCAAGACTTTTAATCGGCTCTTTTAAGTTGATTTTCCGCTTATCGATTTTGATGTTATGCTGTTTTTGAAGTTCCTCACCGATTTCCTTTGAGGTAACGGAACCGAAAAGACGACCCCCTTCTCCCGCTTTGGTGGTAATTTCCACAGGACTGTTCCCGATTTTTGCTGCCAGGGCCTCGGCCCGTTCAACTTCCCCCTGTTTTTTCTTTTCTTCCGCTTTCTTTTGTTTTTTCAAGTTTTTCACATTTCCTTCTGTGGCGGGTTTTGCCAAATCTCTGGGCAGTAGATAGTTTCTTGCGTAACCATCACTTACCTCTACCACATCTCCTGCATTTCCTAAGCTTTTCACGTTTTTTTCTAAAATTACCTTCATTTTTTATCACCCTCCTGAAAATATTCTTCAATCGCTTCTTTCAATTGCTCTTTTGCAGAATCCAAGGAGCTATCCTGTAACTGGGCTCCCGCCACGGCTAGATGACCGCCGCCGCCGAGCTTCTCTAAAATGATTTGCACATTGATTTTTCCCATGGATCGTCCACTGATAAAAATCTCTCCATCCCCTTTTTTACCCAGGACAAATCCCGCGGTAACATTTTTTATATTTAGCAGTTCATCGGCTGCTTGGGCTGCTAAGAGCTGTGGGTTTTCCCCTTCTTTGGTAATGGAAATGGCCACTTCATCCTTGAAGATTTCCGCTCGTTTTAGTACTTCACTTTTGTTTAAAATCGTCTCAATATTGTCCTGAAAATATTGTTTTACTTCTATGGTATCGGCTCCGGCCCGTCTCAGTAGGGATGCGGCTTCAAAGGTCCGAACCCCGGTTTTAAACGAAAAGTTTTTGGTATCCAGGGCAATGCCTGCTAACAAGGCATTGGCCTCGATTTCATCGATGTTCATACGGCTGTCCATATAGGACAGAATCTCGGTTACCAGCTCACTGGTTGAGGATACATAGGTTTCATGATAGGTAAGCACCGTTTCATCGATGAAGTCGGTCACTCTACGGTGATGGTCAATGACCACAATGTTTTTCGTGAGTTTAAGGGCCTCGGGACACTCCGTAAAACTTGGTCGGTGGGTATCTACCACAATCAGTAAGGAGTTTCGCTCAATTTTACTGAGGGCTTCCTCACAGGTAATGATATCCCGACGATAATCTTTTCGTTCCATCACTTTATTATAAAGCCGTTCAATACTGGAATTTCCCTCATTTAGGATAATATAGCTTTCTCTTTCCCGGTTTTTTGCGGCTCGATAAACCCCCATGGCGGCTCCTAAGGCATCCATATCCGCATTCTTATGTCCCATGATAAAGACGTTATCCGACTGATCCATCAGTCTTCGAAGGGCATAAGCAATCACCCGGGATTTCACCTTTGTGGTTTTTTCCACTGCACTGGTTCTTCCTCCATAAAAAGAGATGTGATCATTTTTCTTGACCACGGCCTGGTCTCCTCCACGGCCCAGGGCAAGATCCTTGGCTGCATTGGCAAAATCTGCGATCTCCAGAGGGGTTTTGCCGTTGGTGCCCACTCCAATACTCAAGGTTATGGGAATTTTGTTCCCCATTTCTATTTTTCGAATCTGATCCAGAATTTCAAACTTTTTTCCTTCAAGTTTTTCTAAAAACTGGGCTTCAAAGCCTACAATAAACTTATCCGTTGTATACTTTCTGAAAAATCCCCGCTGACCGTTGGCCCAGCGTTTGATCCGATGATCAATTTCCGCCGTGACTAAAGGTCTTCGTTCTTCTTCCGTATCCTGCATAACCTCATCATAATTATCCACTTGTACCAAAGCAATGGCCAGCTTTTCTTCATTGTATTTCTTTTTTAATCGTTCGTAATTGGTAATCTCGATGAAATATAACATCATGATATATTTGCGATTACCCATGTTTTCCTCAGAAACCCGGGCGATATTATACAAAAGCTTGTAATGCCGATCTTTGATCTGCACATTGATAAAAGCCTTATGCTCCTCCCCCTTGCGGTTCTCCTCTAAGAGATCTTCAATTTTAATATCGGGAACCAGTTCTTCCACGTTTTTCCCGAAGATATTTTTTTCTTCCAAAGTCTCAATAAATTTTCCATTATACCAGTGAATGGTTCCGTCAAGCTCCACAATGGTAAAAGGGATCGGAATATTGAGTATTGCCTGTTTGGTAGCGGAATCGATATCGGAAAAAAGGCCCTCCAAATATTTTTCCCACTCCTGTTTTTTTAAGTTGTGTACCTTCAGATA
>SLKF01000208.1 GCA_007134725.1 Clostridiales bacterium
CATTTTTAATCGTGTATTTTGTAATTTTATTATTGGTAGGTTTCACATTAATGTTGGCGGAGTTAGTCATCGGTCGTCATACCCAGCTTAATGCTATCGGAGCATACAAAAAGATCCGATCGAAATGGGCTTGGGTCGGAGGCATCGGAGTCTTGGCTTCCTTCTTAATCTTGTCTTTTTATAGTGTAATTGGTGGATGGATTATCCATTATTTGGTTCAAACCATTACAGGAGGATTTAACGGTCTGGAAGCCGGAGCCTATGGAGAAGTTTTTATGGACTTCGTGGGAAGTTCTTTTCAACCCGCATTATTTCATGGGATCTTTGCCTTCTTAACCCTGAGCATTGTTATGGGAGGTATTAGCGGCGGTATTGAGAAGTACAGTAAAATATTAATGCCCGGACTATTTATTATGATGCTGATTGTAATGGTTCGTTCTTTAACCCTAGACGGAGCCATGGAAGGCGTTCGATTCTTCTTGGAACCTAATTTCTCAGCCATTACGGGAGATGTGATTCTATCCGCTTTAGGGCAGGTATTCTTTTCATTGAGTCTTGGTATGGGGGTTATCATTACTTACGGAAGTTATCTTTCGAAAAGCGAAAACCTTCCTGTGAACTCTTTTTATATCCCTCTATTGGATACTTTAATCGCTTTAGTTGCAGGGCTTACCGTACTGCCTGCGGTATTTGCCTTAGGTTTTGAACCGGATACCGGAGCAGGACTACTGTTTATTACGCTCCCTGCAGTATTTGCAGAAATGCCCCTGGGGATTGTTTTTGGAGGGATGTTTTTCCTTCTGGTATTGTTTGCGGCCTTAACTTCTTCAATTTCACTATTGGAAGCCTCCGTATCCTATGTAGTGGATAAGTTTAATATGAACCGTAAGGCTGCAGCCTTGCTAATGGGTTCTTTAGTCTTTATCGTAGGTCTTCCCTCTTCCTTAGGAATGGGTGCCTTAAGCCATATTACCTTAATCCGAGGTCTTAACATTATGGACTCCATCGATTTCATTGCCAGTAATCTATTACTGCCTATCGGCGGATTTTTCCTATGTATTTTCATCGGATGGATTTGGGGTATTGAAAATGCCATTAAGGAAGCTACAAATGAAGGCACAATCAATTTCAAGCTTGCCGGTGTATGGAGCTTTCTGATTAAGTATGTTGCTCCAATTGCTATTTTAGTAGTATTTGTGCAGGGATTAATGTAAACATTCTATTCTCTAACAGCGAAAGACCTTTCCCAAAGGAAAGGTCTTTCGCTGTTTTTTTTATTTGCAATTATATTATTTCCCTTATGAATTTGCTTACTCTTCTATTCTGAATCCTTCATTTTTAAGAGCTCGTCGAACCTTATTCGGATCTCTATCCGGTTGAATAATCAATCGGAACAGGTTCAACACCTTGGCATCCTCCGCCACAATTTTTTCTATATTGATATTGAGCTTTTTAAACACTTCCAATACTTTGGCTAATTGTCCCGACATATTCTCTATGTACACCACAATTTTGTCCTCGGTGATGCCGAATAGGTCCACTAAATACTTAAATATGGCCTTATGAGTTACAATGCCTGCAAAAGTTCCATCTTCCCGATTTACCGGAATAAAGGTCAGCTGATTGTCCACAAATTCCTTCGCTGCCAGTTCCACGGGAGCTTCCAACGTAGTAAAACCCTCGCTTTTCACAATCAGGGAGTAATCAATTTCTTGATTTTTATAAGCCTCCACATCCTGTTGATCCATTAAAACCCGATAGAGTTTTTCTTTGTAAATGGTTCCTATTAGTTCATTTCCTCTGACCACAGGCAACGAAAAAATCCCCGTATCTTCGAAGTGATTTAACACATCCTGAACTTTATCCGTGTTTTTTACCAAGGTCAACTCTTCCTTCGGTACATAAATACTTTTTATTTTCATGTTCCACTCTCCTCTGATTCTTATTCTTTCCTTAATCTCCATATACCCCATACCCTATGTTTTACACAGCGTATTTTAAAGCGTTATTACATCCAGTGAAGTTATAAGGATGCCTCTAAAAGCAGAGTTCCATTCCCTCACATTACTTTTGGGGTAGCAAAGACTTTTAAAAAAAGCGAATAGGCAAAGGCCTATTCGCTTTTTTATTTCTGAGTTATGAACATTTCAAAACTATGCAATGGTCCTTGTTTTTAAATTATCCCAGAAACTGCTCCATGTCTTCTTCTACGGATTGGATTCCGTTAATACCAAAGGTTTCTACTAAGACTTTGGCAATATTTGGTGATAGGAAGGCCGGTAGAGTCGGCCCTAGTTTAATGTTTTTCACTCCAAGATGCAGTAGGGCTAATAGAACGATTACCGCTTTTTGCTCATACCAGGCAATATTATAAGAAATCGGTAATTCATTGATGTCATTTAACTCGAATACTTCTTTTAGCTTCATGGCAATAACGGCTAGAGAATAAGAGTCGTTACACTGTCCCGCATCCAGTACTCGTGGAATACCACCGATATCTCCCAGGTTTAATTTATTGTATCGATATTTCGCACAACCGGCAGTCAAAATTACGGTATCCTTAGGTAGTTCCTGAGCAAAGTCCGTGTAGTAATCTCGGGACTTCATTCTTCCGTCACAACCGGCCATTACGAAAAACTGCTTGATCGCTCCGGATTTTACTGCATCTACTACTTTATCAGCCAACTGGATTACTTGATTGTGAGCAAATCCACCGACAATCTTGCCTTCTTCAATTCCTGTAGGAGCCTTTGTGTTTTTCGCATGCTCGATCACTACAGAAAAATCTTTTTTCCCGCCGTCTAATCGATTAGGAATATGTTTGAATCCGGGGTATCCCGAAGCTCCTGTGGTGTAAATTCGGTCACTGTAGCTTGCCTTTGGAGGCACAATACAATTTGTAGTGAACAGTACCGGGCCGTTAAAACTTTCAAATTCTTCTTTTTGTTTCCACCAGGCATTTCCGTAGTTTCCAACGAAGTGATCATACTTTTTGAATGCAGGGTAGTAGTTCGCCGGAAGCATTTCCGAGTGAGTGTATATATCCACTCCAGTTCCTGCGGTTTGTTCCAGTAATTCTTCAAAGTCTTTTAAATCATGTCCACTTACCAGGATTCCAGGGTTTCCTCTTACGCCGATTTCAACTTCTGTGATTTCGGGGTTTCCATAGTTGGAAGTATGGGCTTCGTCTAGAAGAGCCATTACATCTACCCCATATTTACCGGTTTCCAGTACTAAAGCTACCAGATCATCGGCACTGAGTCCGTCATCTTCTGTTGAAACCAGGGCCCGCTCGATGAACTCGGAAATTTCCGCCTTATGCATATTCAGGTTTAATGCGTGCTCTCCATAAGCGGCCATACCCTTTAGTCCGAAGATCACCAAGGATCTTAGGCTTCGAACATCTTCATTTTCTGTTGCCAGAATTCCCACTTGCTTTTCTTCGGATTTTCTTTCGAAGTCGGCTCTTTCGCCTGTCCAGGTTACAAAACCTTTGTAGTTTTTATTCGCTAATTTCCCTTCTTTTTGCAGTCTACTTTTCAGTTCTTCTCTCTCGACAAGAGCATTTTCTATTCGATTTTTAATGGCTTCTCCATCAAAGTTTGCATTGGTAATGGTGGAAAACAATCCGTCCATCATTAAACGGTCGGTTTTTCCTTGATTCAGTCCCGCTTTTCTCGCTTGAAGGTTTAGCTCCGCTACCCCTTTTAACGTATAAATTAATAAATCCTGAAGGTTGGAAACGTCGCTGGGCTTTCCACAGGCACCTGTTTTAGCACTGCAACCAACGTTTCCTGCAGCTTCTTGACATTGATGACAAAACATTTCATTACTCATTGTCTAATCTCTCCTTTAATGTAGTATTTATTGCTTAAACTCATCATAAGGGTTTTTCGTCTTCGGTTCCGTGATGAAACTCACACTTTTAAAACTTCTTGATGGTTTAAAAATTTCATTATATAATGATCATCATAAGAGAATTTGCAAATAAAGGAAAGAGGTGCCTTATGAAATTACTTAACCTTCAGCTTAAGGATCTATTACTGATTGCCTTAACGGTCTCCACAATCTTTGTTTTAGGCTATACTTTAATACCTCTTATGCAGTTTATGCCTCTTCCCGCCTATAAAGCCATCGTCGTTTCTCCTATTTATGCGGGGGGATTAACCCTACTCGCAAAAAAAATACCGAAATTCGGTATTTCTTCCTTATTAGGACTCCTAATCGGCATATTATTAAGTGGCTTTTTTATCGGCATGTTTTTTATTGCTTTCTTCGGTGGGATTTTGACCGATATTTTCTCCTTAATATTTTTCAAGGGGTATAAGGGAAAGAAGGGCATAATCTTTTCTGCTGCTTTTTTTCCCGCAGTTCAGCTTCCTCTAACGTTTTATATGGCGGCCTACACCATCGGCGGAGTATCGGGAGAGGCTCTCAGTCATCCATTACTGGTAATTCTCCCTACGATGTTCACTTTTGTGCTCGGTTATTTTGCTTCCATTGGAACTTACGGGCTCCTTCAGCGAAGAAACCTATAACCAGGCTTCCCTGAGGTTTTTTATTTCTGTTTCATACCCGGATAAATCATTCGGTGTCTCTAAATTAAAAGGGGTTTTGCTGTCGTTTAGATGGATGGCCATAAGACGGTTCAGTCCCAGGGTGTGATCGATTCCCTCCAATAAAATCGGCGTAGACTGATTTTTATCAACCGCTTCATCCAATGCTTCTATGATATGGATTGGGCTTCTTTTCCTGCATGAAAAAAACCTTTACCGATGGAAATATGACAACCGATATTAAGCACAGACAACACTCCTCCTATAAGACGTTTATATAATCATTCGAATTTTTTCTTCTTTTCTTAAATCCAGGGCGTCCACCTGACGAAGGGTTCCGTCCTCCTGGATTACGGTGGCCTTGGGGAAGGTTACAATAATCCTCCGTCCCTTTAGGATTTCAATCCCTTTAACGGAACCGTGGGTACCTTTAAAAATCTTTGGAAAATGTCGAAGCAAAGTTCTCAGTGGCATTTTTTCCACTACACAAATTTCCAGTTCCTTCTCCTGGGGATTACCTCCGGGACAAATTTTCATCCCGTTTCCTACATACTGACCATTTCCCACTGCCACAAGGTAAACTTCCCTGGTATAGACCTTTCCATCTATACTAAAGGTTACTTCCTTCGGCTTGTAGACCAGTAACATTTTCAGTGTGCTGAATAGATAGTTGAGTTTTCCCTCACGAATAATATTTTTATTTTTTTCTTTAATTATTTCTGCATCCACTCCCCAGCCCAAAACATTGATAAAATAATGCTCGTTTACAGAGGGTACGTACAGTTCCTCCGTAGCGCCATTTTCAATGGCTAACAGCCGTTCTTCAAAGTCTTCGGAAAGACCCAGGGTTTTAATAAAGTCGTTTCCGGAACCCAGAGGAAGAACCCCCACGGTAATTTCTTTTCCTACTACCCCGTTGATCACTTCACCCAGGGTTCCGTCTCCTCCCACGGCAATGATGTCGGTATAGTTCTTATCCAGTTCTTCCCGAACCATCTTTGTGATGCCATTGGCTTCCTTGGAGATAATAATTTCATAATCGAATTCTTTAAACCGTTGTTGAATACGAGGGATTTCTTTAATGCCCCTGCCCTTACCCGCAGCGGGATTGATAACAAAGAGTATTTTTCTCATTATAATTCTCCATTTCCAGTTTTTATTTATCGATGATCGACCGATCAATTCTGTTTAATTATAGCACAAAGGGTATATAATATATAATTCTTAAGACGAAACCATCGATTTATCAGAAACTTTTCATTTTTTTCCAAAAGAGTTTGCAACCAAACTTACACTCATGGTATAATGCGTTTTTGACGTTGGAATCTTTATCAACCAAAGGAATAAATCAGTGTCTTTCATCCTGAGAGGTTCAAAATAATATTTTTTTACTAATATTTTTGTTATTTATCGAATTGATCTTATCAAAATCAATAGATTGGAGCGTGATGAAAAGATTATGAATGAAAAACGAGAAAGAGAAATTGCTTCCAAACGGGCCCTGGCAAAAAAATTGAAGCAGGCGGAAGTGGAAGCCCGAAAAAAAGCCATTAAGGAACGTCCTCCTTTCAAAGGCTTGCAAATTCGTCCCACGGCTTCCCTTTTCAATGATGCGGGAAAAAAAGAACCGGGTGAGGACAACTGGACCGGTTACGGCTTTGATCTCCATCCCCAGGTTACTGTTATTTCCTCCTTTATACTTGTTATCTTTATTTTTTTTACCTTAATGTTCCAAGACCAGGCAACTTTGCTTTTTGACAACATTCTGGGTTCCATTACCAAGCAGGCGGGATGGTTTTTCATCCTTGTGGCGAATGTTTTTATTGTAGCCGCCCTGTATTTTGCCTTTGGTAAATTTAGCAATATCAAAATCGGTGGTGCTGATGCCCAGCCGGAGTTCAGTAAGCCCGGTTGGTACGCCATGCTCCTTAGTGCAGGAATGGGAATCGGCCTGCTCTTTTGGAGTATCGCCGAGCCCATCTCCCACTTCGGAAATCCCAATCCCATGTTTGATATAGCTGCCGGCGATCCAGGAGCCGCAGAAGCCGCCATGACCACCACATTTTTTCACTGGGGCATCCATCCTTGGGCTATTTATTCTATTGTGGGTCTTGGTTTAGCTTTTTTTGCCTTTAATCGAGGTCTCCCCTTAACCATTCGTTCCATTTTCTATCCGATTTTAGGCAATCGAATTTACGGTTTTTGGGGGAACCTGATCGATGTTCTTTCCGTACTGGCCACTTTAACCGGACTTGCCACCTCTTTAGGGCTTGGGGTACAACAGATCAATGCGGGACTGAATTTTCTCTTCGACTTTGAAATCGCCACTTCCACCCAGGTAATTCTCATCGCTATTATTACGGGATTTGCCACCCTTTCCGTTGTAGCCGGCCTGGATGGTGGCGTTAAACGTCTAAGTGAACTCAATATGGGACTTGCGGGAATTTTTATGCTCCTGATTTTATTCTTAGGTCCAACGGTATACATCTTAAGCGGATTCACCCAAAATCTTGGACATTACATTACCAATCTACCTCAAATGAGTTTATGGACGGAAACCTTTAAAGATAGCAACTGGCAAGGTGGATGGACCATTTTCTATTGGGCCTGGTGGATTTCCTGGTCTCCTTTTGTGGGAATGTTTATTGCTCGGATTTCCAAAGGTCGAACCGTCAGAGAATTTATTCTCGGAGTGATGTTGTTTCCTACTTTACTGTCCTTTTTATGGATGGCGGTATTTGGCAACACCGCCCTGTTTATGCAGACCAACGGCATTGCAGATATTGCTTCTGCGGTAGCCGTTGATGAGGCCATCGCCTTATTTGCCATGGTGGAAAATCTCCCCTTTACCGGTTTGTTATCCATCGTGGGTATTATCCTGGTTACCGTGTTTTTTGTTACTTCTTCAGACTCCGGTTCCCTAGTGGTGGACCACTTAACCTCCGGGGGAAAACTGGATTCTCCCGTACCTCAAAGAGTATTTTGGGCGATTATGGAAGGGGTGGTTGCCGCCACATTGTTGATTGGCGGAGGCTTAACCACTTTACAAACCGCTTCCATTGCTACGGGATTACCCTTTGCGGTAATTTTACTGCTCATTGTTTATTCTCTAAGGGCAGGTCTGGCCCAGGAGTTCGATGTAGAAGAAACCGTCCGAAAACAGTTGCAATATGTTGAGGAAAATCATCTCTTAAATGAAGCCATTACCTCTGCTGTACAGGATGATGCCTTAGTGGATGTACCTGAAAAGCTTAAGGATCCCAAGTAGTTACTGTTTCCAGTTATTCCCCCTTCGTCTATATTTACCGACGCAGGGGGTTTTTTATCTTTCTTTAGGATTCCTGATAATTTTGGGTATAAACTGTAGAAATGGAATGTTTCTTTGTGTTTTGCCTCGCTACATGGTAAACTAAATCTTATTCTATGGAAAAATTTCATAGAAATATTCTATTTATGAATCCACAAATTGAATGCATGCCTCAGGAAGGAGCGCACCTATGAAGTTTAAAAATACCTTTACCAACTATTTGATTTTCATCAATGCCCTAGTGTTTTTATTAATGTTTCTGATCGGAGGCACCGACGTTTTTAGAGACGTACGCTGGCTGTTGGTCTTCGGCGCCCACTTTGGACCACTAATGATTGAAGAAGGTCAGTGGTTTCGTTTGATTACTTCCATGTTTATTCATGGAGGCATGATGCACATATTTTTCAATATGTATATTCTTTATATCTTCGGAAATTTAGCTGAAAAGGTTTACGGTTCCTATAAGTTTCTGACCATTTATGTCAGTACCGGAATTATAGCAGGCATCACCACGCTGATTGCAAATCCGTCGACCATTTCCGTTGGTGCTTCCGGAGCCATCTTCGGGCTGATTGGCCTGCTCTTTGGTACCGGCTTTCGAAAGGATACCCCCAGTTTACTAAAATCCATCACCGGTACCACCTTACTGCCGATGATTTTAATTAATGTATTTTTAGGATTTACCGTACCTTCCATCAATAATGCCGCCCATCTGGGTGGGCTGTTCAGTGGTTTGGCTTTTGGATTTTTTACCCCGGTTTTAAGACATTACTCCCGGTACAGTATCTGGAAATTTTCTTACGCCGTTTCACTAGTGATCTTGGTTGGCAGTTTTGCTTCTTTACTGGCTTTTATTCTTTTGTAACTATTTGTTTTCCTTATTGATCATTACAAACTTAACACATAAAAAAAACTGCCCTTAGGGAGCAGTTTTTTTTATGTTGCCCGTACCACCAAGAAATATGTTTTTCATGATCTTCTCCTCTAATTTCAAATCAAATCCCATGGATTGTAGGGTGTCTTCGGTTTCGCGATTCAAATGGCAACCACTGGCCAGCTTTTTCCATAGTGGGGTTAGGACATCAAAGGTTTTTCCTAAGGGTTCTGTTTCCGGACGGACATGTTCGATAAAAATAATGGTTCCGTCTTTTTTCAGCACCCGTTTTATTTCCTTTAACCCTTTTTCAACATCGGCCACGGTACAAAATACCAAGGTAAATACCACGGTGTCGAAAGTTTCTTCAGGAAAGGACAAATCCATAACATTCTCTTCTTTCAATGAGAGGTCCAAATGGGTATAATCTTCCGTCTTTTTTTCCAGTACCCGATAATTCAAGTCCCGATCAATCATGATCAGGGAGGACACTTTTTCACGATCATAATAGCCTAGGTTCAGGCCCGTACCTGCTCCAATCTCCAAAACCTTTCCCTTCGCCTTGGGGACTAGTTTTTTTCTCAGTTTTCTAAGCCCTCTTCTTTCGAAAGGCTCCATAAAAAGATCATAGATTGCCATGGTTTTTCCTCCTTAGAAAAGAAGGATACCCGGCTTTATCAGGATTCATCAGACCTTTCCTACTATGGAAGCTCAATTTCGTCCACCTTGGCTGCAAATACAAAGTCACTTTCGCTTAATCCGTCGATTTTGTGGGTCAACACCGTAAGCTGTACTTTTCCCCAAGCCAGGAATATATCCGGGTGATGTCCTTCCGCTTCTGCAATTTCCCCTACTTTGTTGGTAAAATCCAAGGCTTCCTTAAAGTTTTTAAATTTCAGATTTTTTTCCAGATGATGATCATCCACTACTTTCCAATCATCCTTTAATTCTTTTTCATACTTTTTAATCTCCTCTTTTTCCATGGGAGGAGTCCCGATACTGCAAGGAATGCATTTTTGCTCTGACAATTTACTCATATTACTACCTCCTTAATGATTCATATCCTACTTCACAGGTCCCAAATCATTGCCAACGTTAGGAATTAAGACCTGTATCCCTTATTTCACCACATCTTTAGTTTTAAATCTCTCTTATAATACTTTTTATCCTATTTTCCTTTTTTTAAACATTCCCCAGGAAACCGGAACTTTCCATAAGTTCTGTTTGCTTTGATTATTTCCTCATGCTACAATTATGTTGATAAAAGATCATTTTACCTAAATCAAAGGAGGCATTTTATGAATAAATTTACCCTTACCCCGAAGAACACATCGCTTTTAGTCATTGACTTTCAAGAAAAATTAGTACCGGCCATGCACCGCTCCCAGGACACCCTGAAAAATGCAGGCATTCTGATGAAGATCGCTAAAGCTTTAGAAATCCCCACCATTGTTACGGAACAATACCCAAAGGGAATCGGACACACGGTAGAGTCTTTATCCGCTTTATTCGGAGATCTATCTCCCATAGAAAAAATGTCTTTTAGCGCCTGCACGACAGAGGTTGTGGAAAAGCTTTCTAAGGATCCGAGACAAAAGATCCTTATATCGGGAATTGAAGCCCATGTGTGTGTATTTCAAACGGTACGGGCCCTGATTCAAAAAGGTTATCAGGTTTTTGTCGTATCCGATGCGGTTTCTTCCAGAACGGAAGCCAACTATCAAAACGGATTATCACAAATGCGGGAAATGGGGGCGGTAATCACCAATACGGAAACCGTTCTGTTTGATTTATTAAAAGAATCCACTCACCCTCAATTCAAGGAACTATCCAAACTGATTCGATAACCCTATTAGTAAAACATGTTTTAAACTGATCTTTTCCACATTTTTTAAATGATGGAATCCTTATGGAGGAATGGCAGATGAACTATCAGGAAGCCTTGAATTATATTCACGGCACATACAAATTCGGCAAAAAAATCGGACTAACCAATATTCGGGATCTCCTGCACCGTTTGGGAAATCCTGAAAAACAGCTTAAAATCATTCATATTGCCGGCACTAACGGAAAAGGCTCGGTTTCTTCTTTGATTCATGGAGGACTCAGTGCCGCCGGCTACAAAGTGGGACTTTTCACGTCTCCTTATCTGGAGACCTTTCGGGAACGGATGCAGATCAATGGAGTGAAAATTTCCGAGGAGCATTTAATCCGGTCCACCAAAAAAGTTCAGGAAAAAATCCAAGAGATGGTCGAAGAAGGAAAACATCACCCTTCCGAATTCGAAGTGGTTACCGCCATTGCCCTGGACTATTTTTGCCATCAATCCGTGGATTTTCTGGTCCTTGAAGTGGGCCTGGGAGGGCGTTATGACGCCACAAATGCGGTGGACCATCCGATACTGTCCATTATCACAAACATCGGGTATGACCACACCGAATACCTCGGCGATACCTTAGACAAAATTGCTTATGAGAAGGCGGGGATTATCAAGGAAAATACCCCGGTGATTGTCTATCCCCAGGAAAAAGAGGCTATGGAAACCATCGAAACGGTTGCCAGAGAGAAAAATGCTCCACTGATTCCCGTGGACTTTTCTTCCCTGGTCCTGGAGGGGAGCAGCTTAAAAGAACAGACTTTTTCCGTGACGATAGGGAAAACCAACTACCCCTCGATAAAAATCCGTCTTTTGGGTTCTTATCAAATCTATAACAGCATCACGGCCTTGACCGCCTTGGAACATTTAAAAGCCCAGGGACACGTCACCTACAGCCTTGAAGCGATTAAAGAAGGCTTTGACAAGACCCGCTGGCCGGGACGTTTTGAGATCCTAAGAGAAAAACCTTTAACCATCATTGACGGAGCCCATAACCCGCAAGCTGCTCAGGCCCTGGCAGAAACCTTAGAAAAACATTTACCCAAGGCCTCCATCACTTTTGTAATCGGCATGCTCTTGGATAAGGACATCCAAAGTTTTCTTCAGGAAATCGCCCCTCTGGGCTCCCGCTTTGTATTGACCAAACCCTTTGGGCCACGAGCTGCGGAACCGAAGTTTTTACAGGAAAAACTTCTTTCCTACGGAAAACCCATCCATATAGAACCCCGGGTTCCCCAAGCCATTGATAAGGCTTTTGCCCTTACTTCCGAGAAGGAAGTGATTGTTCTTGTGGGCTCCTTATATATGATCGGAGAGGCCCGTACTTTCCTTCGTGAAACCTCAGAAATTACGGATCAATAGAATTACAGCTCAATAGAATTACAGCTCAGTAGAATTACAGCTCAGTAGAATTACTGCCCAATTGTTTTTCAATTTACCAAAAGAGCACCCCTTATCCTAATGATGGATCGTGGGTGCTCTTTTATAAGTAATTTCGTCAATAACGGGGTCTTTTCTTGTAAAATTTCATTAATCCGCTTCCTATGACAATACCCGCTGCCGCAACTAAGGGAAGTATCTGCAATGCCAAGGTTCCGCTATTGTTTTGAACACTGATTCCAATAAAGGCCCAGACAAACACTGCCCCAAAGAGCAGATCCCGGTAAACCTTTACAAAAGTTAAAGCCAGTATCGTGGCGATACCGATCAGCAATCCGGTCCATATTCCTTCTCCCAGAAGCCAGTCATTCCAGTTCATGTAATCGAAGAAGATAAAAACATTAGCAATGGTGGCCACGGAGACCCAGGCTAAATAAATGGAAAAAGGGGCTTTGACAAAGATTTTTTCCTCCCGGGGAACCCCTTGCCTTTTTTGATTCAACTTCCTGTAGATTACAGCCAAATTCAACAAAAGCAACACAATAATTCCCAGGGCAACACCGATATATAAGTAATGCCAGGCTACAATCCAGGCACTGTTTAACACACAGGATAACACAAACCAGGAGCTGATTCTTTCAATATTCCCACTCCTACGGGAACGGGGCAGTAATTGATAGATGGCGAAAGCGATGAGACCAAGATAAATCAGTCCCCAGATGGCAAATACATATCCCGCCGGAGTAAAATACACGCCGAAACGGTCCGATACTTCGCCGGAAGTAACTCCGTTAATCGGTAGTGCATTGGCTAAGTAATTCACACTTAGCACAAAGCCTAAGGCTAATAGATTAAAAATTTTACTAAACCTTCTCTTCACATTACCACCTCCTCTCGGATTCCACCTTCGAGTCTCTTTTTACGGAATGTTCTCCCACTTTTTCTTCCAACCAATTCAGTATGTCCTGATACACGGCTTCTTTATTATTTTCATGAAGCATTTCATGTCTTCCTTCGGGATAGATCCTCATCCGTAGATCTTTTATCCCCTGCTCTTCAAACAAGGTTTGGACCTCTCGAACCCCTACCCCTTCCTTCCCTACAGGATCCTTTTCTCCGGAAAACAGCAGCACCGGTAAATCTTTCGGCATCTTTTCCAGATTACTCCGTTGATGGATTTTTTTTATGCCCTGGAGTAAATCCACATAAAACCCTGTAGTCATGATGTTTCCACATAGAGGATCCTCCACATAGGCTCTTACCTCCCATTCATTGGTGCTCAACCAGTCAAAGGGTGTTTTCGTCGGTTCAAATTTTTTATTATACTTTCCAAAGATCAGACGATCTAATAAGGGACTTTTCTTCCGCTTTCCTTTTACCAATTTTTCCACCTTTGCGATCCATAAGCCCAGGGTTCCTAAAACCCCTAGCTTGCCTCCGGTTCCGCTTAAAATCAGTCCTTGTAGGTGATCTCCAAACTCCTGGGCATAGTCCCTGGCTAAAAATGAACCCATGCTGTGCCCCAACATAATTACCGGTTCCTCCGAGTATTGCTTTTCGATTTCCTCCCGTAGGTAATTCAAGTCCAACACCGTTCGTCTCCATCCGTTTTTATCCGAAAGATGTCCCAGGATCTCGGATTCATCCGGAATTTTTCCGTGTCCCCGGTGATCATTCCCAAAGACCACATAACCTTTTTGAACCATGAATCTGGCAAAATCATCATAGCGATCAATATGCTCCGCCATGCCGTGGACAATTTGAATTACGGCCTTCGGTTCCCTGTTATTGGGATCCATCCATCTTTTGCAGTGCATTTCCTTATCTTGGTAACCCTTAAGACGAAAACTCTTGGTATCCATAAGCATTCCCTCCTCTGCTTCAAACTACTTTTTATTCTATACCCGATTCTTTTTCTCTCAATCGAAAGAGATTTCACTTATTGGCCCACAAATAATTTGCACTCCGGGATGTTTCCTAAATTTTATATGCAAAAGGTAGCAGGCTTCCCTGCTACCTTATATAATATTGTTTTAATTGAGACTTGAAAACTTTCAACAAAGGATTAATCAGGATAATCGCTATAATATAGTTGGATGCCCCATGAAGAATATCCAAGGGGATCCCCCGTGCCCAGTAAGCCATTCCATAGGCAATCCCATAGAACAGGGATTCAAAAAGTGCAAAGAAAAAGCCGAAGGAAAGTCCGAAAATACCGGAAATCATGGCAAATCCGTATTCACTTTTGACTTTCCCCTTCAAAGCCCCCGTAGCCAAAATCAAAATCGGCCAGACAACATAATACCCCAGCACCCAGGTGGAAAAGCCGTATAGGAATATTTCCGTGGTTGCAAAAATAACAGAAATCAACCAGGTTTTCTTTACTCCCAGGGTCACGGTGTAAAGAATGAACAATAAGCTAACCACTTCCACATTGGGCAGGAAACTGAGGGCCAGCTTCCCGGCGGTTATGGAGGCACTAAGAATACTGATTAATACTAAATCCTGGACTTTCATCCCATTAAAAGTCTCTGCGTTGGAGCTCATATACATCTCCGTCCTTTATTTCGATCCCGGAAAGCCCGGTTTCTGAATCTTCTCCGTTAACTAAGATATGGAGGTATTCTCCAGATCCATCCATTTCATAACCCAATATTTCCGTGATAGACATACCAAAATCCGTGGTTTCAAATTCCAATTCTAAGACTTCCGCCTCATCTTCAACCAGTTCCGATACAAATTCCTGTTCTGTTTGAAAGGTAAACTCCTCTGCAATGTCTTCGGTATCAATAGTCACTATAAAAGTGACTTCTTTAACATCTGTGGCTGTCCCTTCCTCGTCATCTTCCATTGGTGCAAAACTTCGAAGCTCGAGCTCATATTCGTCCCCATCCATCAGTTCGATCCCGGAAAGACCGGTAACTGCATCTTCACCGTTCACTAAAATATGAAGGTATTCTGTGCTTCCGTCCACTTCATATCCTAAAATCTCGGTTATGGAAAGTCCGAATTCGGTATCCTCATATTCCACTTCCAGAGTCTCCGCTTCATCTTCAATCAATTCGGATAAGAACTCGAAGTCCGTCTGAAAAGTAAAGGTCTCTTCAATGTCTTCCTTGTCCAGGGTGACCCTAAGACTTACTTCTTTTTCCTCCGCCTCATCGGTTTCTCCATCATCATTCCCACCGTAATCGGAAAGACTTCGAAGCTCAAGTACGTATTCATCGCCATCCATCAAGGCAATGCTGGAGGCTCCATACTCCGCATCTTCTCCATTGATTAAAATATGAAAATATTCCGAGGAACTATCCACTTCATAGCCTAACATTCCACTAATCATCATTCCCAAAGCACTGTGTTCATCGTAGATTAATTCCAAAGCCTCTTGTTCATCTTCCATAAGCTCCCCTAAAAATTCATGATCCGTCTGGAAAGTAAATTCCTCGTCAATGTCTTCCTTTTCAATAATTACCTGTAGACTTACTTCCTTTTCTCCTTCAACCCCGCTTGGTGCTAAGTAAGTATTGTATAATGCCCCTAAAATAATCACTGCTGCAATAACACCGATAATAGATAAAATTTTCTTGTTCATATTGAAACCTCCTGTTTTTTATTATTACATTAAAAATCCCCTTTCAACCGCAGTTGAAAGGGGTAGACTGTTGAATCATGGGATAATCTCTTGACCGCCCATGGATTTCCTGCATTTTTCGCAGATCTCCCTCCCTTCAATCCCTCGTGAAGTGTGTTGGTATTTTTTTCGGCAGGTCTTCCGGCTCAGCATCTACGATATTTCCCTTCCCGGTTTCCCAGTGGGTTACTAAATATCGCTTTCATGCATTACGGCGGCGAGGACCGCGCAGGTATCACACCTGCTTCCCTTTTCATGTAAAATCTACAACCAAAAAAAATCGCTATGAAATTCTCTTCTCATCTATCTTAATATGAACGGAAATAAAAAGCAATGTTATTTCTTTCCTTTTTTCCAGGAATCCTTCAGAGGCACAATGCGATTGAATATCAATTTTTCCTCTGTGGTGTGTTTATTATCCACGGTGTAGAATCCTTGACGAATAAACTGGAATTTTTCTTCTTTCTTAGCCTCTCCCAAGGCCTTTTCAATCTTGATATTTTTCAGTATTTTCAACGACTCGGTATTGATTTTTTCTTCCCAGCTTAGGGTTTTATCCTTTAGCAGTTCCTCCTCCTCAATGAGTTTATCATAGAGTCGGGCCTCCGCATTTTCACAATTTTTGGCATCTACCCAGTGGAGGGTGGCTTTCGGTTTTCTTCCGGTAAAGCCGGAACCGCTTTTCGTCTCCCGGTCATAGGTGCATCGAAGTTCTGTAATCTCTCCGGTTTCATTTTTTATAATCTCTGTCAATTGGATAAAATACGCCCCTCGTAAACGGACTTCATGACTAGGAGCAAATCGTTTAAATCCTTTTTCCGGATATTCCATAAAGTCTTCTTTTTCAATATAGATTTCCCGGGAGAAGGTAATTTCCCTCGTACCCATGGTCAGATCTTTGGGATGATTTTGCACTTCCAATAATTCATTCTCTTCTTCGGGATAGTTTTCGATCACCACTTTCAAAGGATTCAGTACCGCCATCATGGTTGGCGCACGGTCCCGTAAATCTTCCCGCACACTATGTTCCAACATTGAAACGTCCACGGTACTCTCATCTTTGGATATACCGATCTCTCCAAGAAAATGTTTGATACTCTCGGGAGTGTATCCTCTCCTTCGCATTCCTCTCAGGGTAGGCAGTCTCGGATCATCCCAACCATCCACAAGACCTTCGGCTACCAGTTCCCGTAAATAACGTTTGCTGGTCACCACTCCTGTTAGGTTCATACGACCGAATTCCCGCTGCTTTGGCGGTTCAATCAGTTCGAGTTCTTCTAAGGTCCAGTTATACAACGGTCGATGATCTTTAAATTCGATGGAACAGAGGGAATGGGTTACCCCTTCAATAGCGTCCTGTAAAGGATGGGCATAGTCATACATGGGATAAATGCACCACTGATCACCTTGTCGATAGTGATCTTCATGTAAAATTCGAAAAATTATGGGATCTCTGAGATTAATATTGGGAGACTTCATATCAATTTTTGCCCGCAATACCTTTTCTCCGGTTTTAAAATCCCCAGCCTTCATTCCCTTAAAAAGATCTAGATTTTCTTTTACACTTCGATCCCGGTAAGGACTGTTTTTTCCGGTTTCCGTAAGCGTCCCCCGGTACTGTCGAATTTCCTCCGCCGATAGATCACATACGTAAGCCTTTCCTTTTTCGATAAGCTGAACAGCGTAATCATAGAATTTTTGAAAATAATCGGACCCGTAATAAATCCGGTCTCCGGGATCAAATCCTGCCCACTTCATATCTTCAATAATGGCATCCACGTATTCCTTATCCTCTTTTAATGGATTGGTATCGTCAAATCGCAGATTGAATTTCCCACCGTACTTTTTCGCTATATTATAGCTGATATTAATGGCATAGGCACTTCCAATATGCAAATATCCGTTGGGTTCCGGCGGAAATCGGGTGCAGATCTCACGACTGTATACCCCTTCTTCCAAGTCTTTCTCCACAATTCGCTGAAGAAAACTGGATTGTTCTTTTTCTACGGTATTATCAACTTCTTCTTTTCCCATTAATAATCCTCCTAACATCGATTCTTAAAATCTTTCCCTATACTAGCATTATACTGAATATAAGCAGTGATTAAAAGCTTTTTCTATTCTTGCCCTTCCATGCTACCGGTCTTAGGATACGTCTGGGTATCCCAAGTACGAAACAGCGTATCTCACAAAAAATTATCTTTTGTTAAATAAAGGGTTCCCTTTCGGTATTGACCGACAAACTTTCCCCGTGACCCATAGGACCATGGGAAATGCCAACCAATTCAACAAAGCGAATTTTCCATAGGATATTGCCGACACTCCGGTAATGGTATAGATAATGATGGCATTTACATTCCAAGGCATTAGTGGCGCTAAGGCCGTACCGCTGTTGGCAATGATTGTCCCTAGATCTTCCTTGGTCATTCCCTGTTTTTCATAAGCCTCTCCCAAATGCTTTCCGGGGATTAAAATCCCCACGGTTTGGTCACAGGTCAGGGCATTGAGGACCACGGACAACAGTCCGGTATTTAACAAGAGTTTTCCTTGCCTTCCTCTCTTCACCCGATCAATAATCGGTGCAATCCAACCACAACCTTCATAGATTTTGCTAATAGCAATTCCGCCCATTACCACCAAAACCACTTCCAGCATTTGCAGGGCTCCACCAATTTCCAGGGTGCGAATAAAAGCATGATCCACCGATGATTGAAATCCGAAAAGCAGATATTGTGCTCCCTGCACCAAGGTGGTTCCCTGGAGACTTAAAGCCGCAACCAAACCCATGAATATGCCAAAGAGCAACACCAAACTTGAGGATATTTTTTTGAAACTCAACCACAAAACCCCTACAGGGATGATCAACAGTAAGGGGGATAGGACAAATAACTCCTCGAGAATATTTTGGTAATACAAAACATCCTCCGGTTGAATTTCTCCTTGATAGTTCAGTCCGATCAGATAATAAATAAGCAGGGATATCATGATAGTCGGGACCATGACTTTTAACATTTTCACAAAATAGGCCCTAAAGGATATTCCCAGCACTTTCATGGTAAAGTTCGCCAAGGCGGAAATCGGCGACATACGGTCGGCAATATAGGCCCCGGAGACCAAGGTTCCCACTAAAAGCCCTGGGGGAATATTGATACTGACCCCTAAAGTGAATAGGACAATGCCAATGGTGCTGATGGTTCCAAGACCGGTACCAAGAAAAAAAGCCAGGATACCGCTGATGATAAAGGCCACGGGCAGGAAGTTGACCCCATAAATGATATCGAATCCAAAATAGATGAGGGTGGGAACGATCCCCGAGGCGATCCACATGGAAACATTGAGTCCGATCAGAATTATCAACCCGTAGACTTCCTTGGCATCGAGGATCCCTTCTAAGACCCAACGCAGGCTCTCTTTGACAGGTATCCCTGATCCCCGGAGTATAACCAGAGCAATAGCTATGGTTCCATAAATTCCCCATAAGAGGGAATACTGCAGAACCATAGCCGTAATTACACTGCCGATGAATAAGATGCCGATAACAAAAGCCCATCGGCCGCTGATTTTTTTTATCATTGCTCTTTCCGATCCCTTCGTTCAACCTGTTCTTGATAGGCTTCCATTATTTTGTACACATGTTGGGTAACCCCGATAAATCTCACTTCCTCCTGGTTCAGTTCAATAAATAATTTCGCAGTGTAGGCTCGTTCATGCCACTGAGGTTTAATGATTACTAAGTCCTCACTTTCTTCAACGATGTCATAATGCAAAAACGATAACGCATCTTTTAAGTCTTGGAGGAATTGTCCTTTCCCCTCAATTTTTATGGTTCTTCTTCGCACATTATGACTCATCAAATAAATAATTCCGTAGGAAAATACGGCGATGGAAATAAAAGAAAAGTGAAAGGAGCCCCCTGTAATCAGCATCATAATAAAATACATCCCTAAAATTAAACCTAAAAAATGGGCCAGCCCCTTATAGAAAAACCCTCGAAAAGCTTTTGCATAGTATTCATCATTCATGATAAATTCACATCCTATCCCTGGAATTTTCGATTCTGTCTTTGGATTTTCAAAGGATTATTTATTTAATATTGATGTAATATCATTGATTTCAATTTTTATGGTTCCGTCCCCATTATTGATAAACTTCACTTTCCGATCATCCAGGAACTTTACCGGGACATGGAGTTCAATGCCCTCCTCGGTGATGATCTTTTGTTTTTTCATTACTTTCTCTGAAGTTTTAGGGGCCAGCTTTACCCGGGGTTCCGTCAGTCCTCTTTTTTCCATGGAATCCCGATAATCTTTCTGGGCTTCCGGATTATCCCGAAAGACTTTTTCACTGATTTCTTCAATCTCCAACTCATCGGATTCCGTTAAATTCTCCACCATGGCTTTTTTTAAATCCGTGGTCTTTTTAAAGTCGTTGTCATAGTGTTTTTTCAATACTTCCTTATTGGTTTTGTTGATGATCGCCATTTTTTCTTTATCGGAAGGTTTCCCCTTACATAAGAGAAACTTTTGGGTAAGATAGAAGATTTTTTCATCATTGATTTTTACTTTCTTTTCTTTTACTAAAACTTTCAGATTTTCTAGATCTACGATAAAACCCTCTTCGATCCGCTGATTAATATTTGCGATGGTCCGCTTATACTGAATAATGGAATTGATGTTTCCATCCTCCTGGTGATTCACTTCATGGGTAAAGGTTTGCTTATAATTAAACTTGAGTACCCCTAAATACGCCCGGTCATTTTGCTGAAAGGCCATCACCGCCAGATCTCCAGAGGGAACCTCGGGGTTGCTTTTCATATACTCGTATAAACTTTGGGCCAGAGCCTTACTCATGGATAGAAAAGTGTCGCTACTCTGTTGATAGTCCAACAGGATTTTTCGAAGAGGATTTTCCCGATCTTCAAGAAAAACGCATTCCTTGACCTCGGGATCCTCCATTAATCGTTTAAGGTGTTCACCTAAGAAAAGTTCTGTCTCCGTGCTTTTAGGGTGCTCCTGTTCCGATAAAACCGGAAGGCCTACCTGACTGTCTAATATGTGTAAAATGCTTTTGGTGATATAAACGTCTGCCATTGGTTAATCTCCTTACTCTAAGTTATATTGATAAATATTGACCTTCTCCATATCCTCGGTCCACCCGCAATCCATAAGCTCCCATCCCGTGGTTTCGTAATAATCCACCAGATCCGTATACAGATAGACTTTATCGTAATTTTGATCCTTACAATAGTTTATAATAAAATTTTGCAGTTTTTTTCCGATTCCCTGACTTCGATAAGCCGGGTCCACATATAGGGAAGCCAACCAGGGGAACAAATCCTGTCGACTCATCAGGTCACAGCGCCAAAGTCCTACAGTGCCTACCACTTTCCCCTCTTCCAGGGCCACAAAGGTTTGAGGCAGGTTATCAGGATCCTGACTGTGTTGAATTATCATTTCATAGCGCTTATAATTCTTTTCATTTCCCCATTCTTTCCATAGCCAGCTTATCACTTGAGACTCGTACTCCTTAAACTGAGATAATAATTTGATTTCCACGATTTTCTTCCTCCTACTACAATGTATTTGTCGTACTAATTCCTTCTTACTATAAACTTTCTATCATTGAATGGTAAAAGCCTCCATA
>SLKF01000069.1 GCA_007134725.1 Clostridiales bacterium
ATAATAGGATGAGAGCGTGACGGAATGACAAAGAAAGGTTGCGTTACGGAGTATTATCCTGTTCAAAGAGGACATTTACTCCGTCCCTCTGTCCTGTTCCTCTATCCGCTTCTATCCCCTCTGTCCTTCATCAATATTTTCTTGACAAATAATTCCCTGCAAGATATACTAAGTTACAACACTAACTTAGTAGTTCTCATGAAAGGAGGACGATGATCTGTGAAACAATTGGAAGGCTCGGAACCCATCTATGTTCAGTTGGGATATTGGCTGGAGAACGAAATCTTATCTGGACGGGTAAAGCCGGAAGAAAAAATTTACTCTCAATATAAGCTCTCGGAGATTTTCGGTATCAACCCAGCAACCGCTCTAAAAGGCTTAAATCTTTTGGTGGAAAAAAACATTGTATATAAGAAACGGGGCCTTGGGATGTTTGTTTCCGCTGACGCTCTGAAGATTTTAAAAAAGGAACATAAAAACGAAGTAATGACCGAGCAGATCCGTGCCTTGGTTGAAGAGGCGAAACTGTTGGATGTTTCAGAAGGAGAGCTGATCGATATGCTAAAAAAAGAGCTACAAAATAAGATGCAAAATAAAACACAAGAAAAGATAAAAAATAATATAAAAAACAATACAAGCCAGACAAACGAGACGAAAAAGGGGGAAGATCATCAATGATCCGATGTGAAGAACTGACAAAGTATTTTAACGGTACCCGTGCACTGGATAATTGCAGCTTTGAGATTACGGAACCTACCCTTACCGGGGTAATCGGGGTAAACGGCGCAGGAAAAACCACCTTGTTCAAATCCTTAGCGGGATTTTTGAAACCTACAAAGGGCCAAGCTTTTGTCTTGGAGGAACCGACCTTTCAAAACATTACTGTGGCTCAAAATGTGATGCTTATTGAAGAAGGGATGAGCTTTTATTCATCGGCAAACCTTAAGGAACTGGTGGATTCCTACAGTCGATTCTATCAAAATTTTGATCTGAAATTGGCAATGGGATTGCTGAAATACTTCAATTTAAATGAAAATGCTAAATATGACGATTTATCTAAGGGGATGGCCAGCACGTTCCGTCTGATCCTCGCCCTATCCGCAAGAGCTCCAATTACGCTACTAGATGAGCCAACCACCGGCATGGACCCCGGTGTCCGAAAAGATCTCTATGAAATCATTTTAAAGGATTATATCAAAGCTCCTCGGATTATCCTGATTTCCAGCCATTACCTTGGTGAGATGGAGCAAATTTTAGAGGACATTCTCTTTATTCATGAGGGAAAAGTCTTAAAGCATGGCCCACTAGAGGAATTTGAAACCCTATTGATCGCCCTACAGGCCTCCCCTGCCGTGATCGAACCCTTAGAAGAACAGCTAAGGGTCTATGAAGCTAAGGATTTCGGCGAAGGTCTTCGAAAAATCGTGGTGGATAAAAAAGAGTTTGAGGAACTCCAGCTATCTATGAAACTAAGTGATAGACTCACCATCCAGGGAATCAGTCCTGAAGACAGTTTTGTCCATCTTACCCGACGCAAAGGAGGCGGTATTGATGAACTCTATGATTCATAGGGATTCTAAGTTCTCCATTGCCTTCGAGCAAACGAAGGATAAACTTTTTCATCACTCCAATGCCTTTATGTATTTGTTTATCCTACATCTGATCGGCTATTTATTTGCTTTTAACAGCGGCATCAGCGGGTTTGGCAGCGGGGACTTTTTACAATTTTCTTATCGCAGTTTCAGCACGACGCCCTTGTATGTTATGACTATCTTTTGGATGATTTTCCAAGGATCTTCCTTGGCCGAAGAGAAAAACCGGCAGTACTATATGGTATCCAATAACTTTACCGCCTATTTTTCAGACATTGCGGTGTTAGAGATTTTTGCTCTGATCGGTGGGGTATTGACCCTATTTTCCGGATTCTTTATGCAGGTTTACGGGACTCTTTTTATGGAGAACTTCGTTTTGCATTCTGTCTACGGATCCATGGGAGTACTACATTATCTAACCCTTTTTATTACCGGCACCCTATACTTCTTAATTTTCGGTACCGCCGCTTATTTTGTGGGGATTCTACGGGTCCGCTATAAATCTCGTTTTATTCTCGTCGCATTTGTCGCCGCAATCCTGTTGATTGTGGCCGGGCTCCTTGCCGTACGAGTTTTTGGAGATTCTGCACTATTCAATATTGAATCTTTGTTCCGCTTCTATCTTGACGAGCGTAGTTTTTTTATCTGGTTGATTAAGGTCCTCCTTACCATTGCAGGGCTTTATACCGTTAGTTACTTTGGTATAAAAAACATGGAGGTGAATCGATGATGATCAGTCCTATTTTTCTAGTTATAAACTTAGTGGTGGTTGCTCTCATCGCCATAGCCGGAGTTTTCGCATGTAAGTTTATCGGTCAAAGGGTTTCTAAAAAACTTTCCGTTCGCTTGATTGCTCTTTACACTTTGGCACTACTCCTCTCTCCGATTATGGCAGGATTTATAGGGCAGGATGTCAACGAAAGAAAAGATCCTATAGAAGTCCCCCCTTATCATTTCGAAAAGGTTTTAGAGGATTACGAAAACTTGAATTTAGAAGATTTACAAGAGGACGAATTCCTTCACCAGTTGGCAGTAACGGAAATCTCCGGGGATGCCAATGATTTTCCTAAGGGTTCATCGCTCATGATTCGATCTTCACAATTTGCTTATAACCATCTCAACAACCTGATTATTGAAGTAACTGATGCAGTGGATAGTATTGTAATCACCCAGTTTAACCAGCGTTTTATAGTGGATAACTTGGATATTACCCAGGAGTTTAACTCTTGGGACTGGACCATAAAGAATCAAGAATTAAGAGCGGAGATCCCTCAAACCAAAATTCAATTCAACAACCTTTCCCCCTCGTCACTGGCTTTTCATTTTGATAAAGAGCTCTCGAAATCTATTCAGGACAGTTTTAACTTCGGGTTTATTCCCTACGAAAATACCATTCAATGGATTCAAATTCCCGAGGGTATGGATTTTCAACACCGTGGAAACGGTCCTTGGCGGATTAAAGACTAACAAGTCAGCGAAGACATCTGTGGAGGAAATAGGGAGGGAAGGACAGTTGGACAAAGAGCGGACAGCGGGACGGAGTAATTGTCCTCCTGCATTCTTCTCTCCTGAGTAGTATCACTTCGTATAATTCATTTTATCGTAAGTCTTTATAAAAGGGGGATATACCATATGAGGGAAAGACAAACATTCATTATTTGCACACTTCTTATGTTATTAGCGATTACGGTTGCCGGATGTAGAGAAAATACCAGCTCTGACAACGCTGCTGTGGCTAAAGGGGATATTCATGAAATATGGGAAGATGTTGTAGAAAAGGGAAATATCAACGCTTCCAATACTTATATTTTAGATGAGCATATGGAGGGCTTTCGGGTTTTGCTTAATGGGGATAATCATACCGTATCAGATTTAATGTTGGAGTTTGTTTCTTACAGAAATAACCAAGAAGGCACGGTTTTCAATATTAAGTACCGGGAAAAATAAGGGAACACAAATATTCTTAAAAGAAATAGTGTCGATCCTTCATTTCAAGGATATTACATTAGGGAAAATATCAGTGTGAATAAACTGATGGATTTTGTAGCGAATTTGGACTTCGAAGACATCGAATGTTTAGAAAATCATAAAGAAGATTACTTGGAAATCTTGACTCATGGGAACCCCCTATTTATGGATCACATCATACAAAACGAAGAGTACGAGTATTATAGAATTGATGATCATCATTTAGAAAAAGTGTCTATTCCATCACTAAATAATTCTTCTCAAAAAAAGTTTTTACCGATTTATATCTCCATCGTACATAAAAAAAATATTAACAATAATATGACCCGCTATAAAAGCCACCGAAAAGCGGTTATTCTCATGGAGGTGGATGATATTCTTCTTACTGATGTTCATCCCGATAAACAAACAGTGGTACAGAGGGAGGGAGACAATCCAAACGTCTCCTTGTTTCTCCCCAAAAAAGGAGGCGGCATCGATGAACTCTATCATTCATAATGAATCGAAAATGACCGTGGCCTATGGCCAGTTTAAGGACAAACTTTATCATAACGCTTTTTCATTTACGCAGCTCCTCGCTTTGCAGGCATTAGGATATTTTTTCTCTTTCAATGCAAGCATGTCGGCAAGCGGAAGTGATTTTTACTACCTTTATATCCAAAACATTAACCCCATCCCACTTTTTACAATGACCCTTCTCTGGATGATTATTCAGGCTTTTTCCCTGTCGGGAGAAAAAAAGCGGGAATACTATATGGTCTCCAATAATTTCACCGCTTATTTTTCCGATATCGCAGTATTGGAAGTTTATGCCCTGATCATCGGAATCCCCATGGTCTTTTCGGGACCCATGCTCCAACTGCTGGCAAACTTGAGCCTCGGTCCCTTCAAACCTGAGGCAGCCTATGAAGCTATGACCTTTATCCATTATCTGTCCCTTTTTATCACCACAACTTTCTATGCACTGCTTATCGGAGCCGGAGCCTATTTCCTCGGAATCCTTAGGGTTCGTTATAAGTCCTTCTTTGTAATTGGAAGTATCGGTATAATTATTTTGCTGATCGCATGGAGCATCCTGGGGATTCGGTTTATCGGTCCCGGCTTTTCCATCGGATTTGAAGAATTGAGTAACTTTTATTTTCAGGAAACGAATTTTTTCATCTGGCTAATCAAAATTATTGGAAGCATTGGGACACTCTATTATCTCAGCTGGCTTGGTATTCGGAATTTGGAGGTGAAAAACTAATGTCTGCAATCTTACCCTTTGTTTTTCTAGTATTTTTGGTGATGGCAGGAGCCCTCATCCGTTTTATCGGGAAAAAAATATCCACTAAACTTTCCATCCGGTTAATGGGACTGTATCTGGTAATCCTTATCCTTTCACCCTTCCTGGCGGCTTTTACCGGGGACGTCGGCGATGAAGGCGACGTGACCACCCATGTCCCTCCACATCATTACATCAGTATACTTGAAAATTTTCAGGATTATACCCTGGAGGATCTGAAAAATGATGACTATTTAGCCATGCTCCATGAACAGGAAATATCCGTCGCTGTAGAGAATTTCTCTGAAGAGAACCCTTTTATCATTTTTACTTCGGCGCACCATGCTGACGGATGGACAGACCGGGACTTTGAAAATTATCTAATCGTGGAAATAACCGATGCCGTAGATTCCGTTGTCATCACCCAATTTCAACAAAGAGCTTTCATCACTGGTATTGAAATTACAGATCAGATTCAACCTTGGCACTGGTCACTGGAGAGTTGGTCCAAGGATAACCTGCGACTGAATGTAGAGATTCAACGATCAGATATCCAACTATACTCTCTTTGGCCCCTTCTGCAGGCCTTCCAGTTTGATGAGTCCATCAACAACAGAACCTTTGCTCGTGAAATGCCCTCGATCAACTCCGGGACAATTCACTGGATTCAAGTACCCGAGGCTCTTCCTGTTAATTTACAGGGAAGAAAACCTTTTCGGATCATCGAGTAATTCTATAAAACAAAATTGTGAACTGAGCGGACAAAGGGATGGCAAGCGGACAGCGGGACGGAGTAATTGTCTTCTTCTACTATTTTCCAGTATCCACGGGATACTTACTTTGTTACGTTTTCCGTTGTCTTGTTACTAGATTTACGAGTTTTATGATGACAATTACTCCATACTACAGTAGGTTCTTTTTAAGGTCAGCGTTAAGGATTTTCGTTTTAATCATCAAAAAAGTTCCCTCAATCCTGCTTTTTAAAGGGTCTGTCACAAGGGAATTTTAAATAAAATAAATTGGAATTATAGTAATTACGGAGAAAACGTTTATGATGGGTGTTAATATATTGGGTTTATTCATGCTACCGATATTTTTTATAACACCTATTTGGGTATTATGCTATGTAATTAAGCTTGCTGTGAAAAATACCATGAAGGAGTTGAAGCAAAAAATAGCCTTTTAGTTATCAAAGTGGGGAACAAGTGAATAGAGAGGCAATCAAAACCTCCCCTGGTCTCCAGACATTATTATAAGCGACAAATGGAGTATGACCTAGTAAAAAAGAGACATTATGAGATTCAAATTTAAAGTTTAAGAAATTTTATACTGATCGAAGATGGAGTACTCATGATATATCTGTTAAAGCACCTTGTAACAACATATGTTACTAAATAGATGAGAAAGGAGTTGGAATTATTATGAATTTTGCTATTATGACCGTTTTTATTATTCCTTTCTACATTGCGATTCCAGCAATAATACTATATTTTGTAATAAAATTTGCTGTAAAAAATGCCATGAAAGAATTAAAACAAGAAAATAATCTTTAAGCTATATATTCACCGGGATAGTCACCGGGA
>SLKF01000288.1 GCA_007134725.1 Clostridiales bacterium
ATAGGCCTTTTCAATAATCTGCTCTTGATCGTACCGGACTTTTCCCGAAAAAACCCGCTGATTGGCAAACTGGTCTTCATAAATCAACACGCACATAATGGAACTGTTTACGGCAAAGTACCAATCAAAAACTTCCGGTTTTTCGTTAATAATCCCTTCTTCCAGGCTTTTATCCACAATTTTTTCGTATAAATGAATGATCTTTTGTTGAATTTCTTCGTTATTTTTCTCCATCAGTTTATGCAGGGCGCCCACGGAAGTTTTGCTGGAACGGCTTAGCATCATAAATCCCATAAAAATCTGATGTTTCTTTTTCATCATGGGAAAAATGTTTTGCAAAATCTTTTTATAACTCTGTTCAAAGCTTTCATTTTCATCTAATATATCTTCCAGACCTTGCACCCAACCCTTAATCATATAAGCGATGGTCTCGGAAATAACCTCCTCTTTACTGTCAAAGTACTCATAAATCGTACCCTTTCCAATGTTGGCTTTCTTGGCGATATCTCCGACTTTAATCTGAGCTAATTGGTAATTATCCTCTATCAGGCTTAAGGTCGCCTCATAGATCATTTCTTTTTTATTCTTCTCCATAATCCACACCGTCTTCCGTAGAACGATACTCTTTACGATTTAAAAGATCATACAATACGGGAATCAGTATTAAGGTCAACAGGGTTGCATAAATCAGACCTCCTACGGCGGTTATGGCCATGGGTTGCACCATTTCCACCCCTCGACCGATGCCGATGGTTAGGGTTGACAGGGCAATCACGGTGGTAAGGGCCGTCATGATGATGGGTCTAAGTCTGGTTTTTCCTGCGGTAATAATGGCTTCACGTTTTTCCATACCCATCTCTCTTAGCTTGTTGATGTAATCCACAAAAACAATTCCATTGTTCACCACAATTCCCGACAGAATAATGAGTCCGAGAAAAGCGATGATGCTGACAGGATTTCCCGTGATAATCAGTGCCAAGAATCCTCCGGTAAAGGCTAAGGGAATGGTAAACATTACGATAAAGGGGGATAATAGGGATTGGAACTGCGCCACCATGATCAGGTAGATAAATATCACCCCGAGACCCAACATCAAAAATAGATCTCCAAAGGAATCCATAATCAGCTCAATTTCTCCAGCCATTTCAATTCGATATCCTTCAGGCTCGTCATACCCTTCCAAGGCCTCTTCTATTTCACCACTGACAATTCCGATATTGTATCCGTCCACAAGATCGGCGGTTACGGTTACATACCGTTGCTGATTCGAACGGCTAATGGAAGAAAATCCTAAGGTCTCTTCAATGCTTGCGATATCCGTAAGCAAAATTGCTTCCCCTTGTGGGTTTTCTATCGTAAGTCCTTCTAAATCATCATAGGCTGCACCTTCCAAACTTTCTTCATCATATACATAAATATCATAATCATCGAGTCCCATGGTTAAGGTGGTGGAACTGCCCACCTCTTCCAAAAGTTCACTGACTTCCATATACACCTGGGCTACGGTCAGTCCTTGGTCTATACTGGCGTCCTTATCGACGATAATACTAAACTCCGGAGCCCCGTCCTCTACCCCGCTGGAAACATCCATGGTTCCTTCTACACTCTCTACAATACCCGCGATTTCCTGTGCGGTTTCTCTTAAGGTATCCAGCTCTCTTCCATAAATGTTTATGGAAACCGCGCCACCGGTAAGCATGGCCATATCCATATTGTCATCATTGACCGAGATTTCTGCGTCAAATTGGTCCGCCATATCCCGTAATTCCTGGGCAACTTCCTGGGTGGTCTTATCAATGTCTTCGTAAAGAAGCACATACATGGAGAGACTCTCCAGGGATCCACCACCCATTCCCATCATTCCGAAACCGGTACCTCCAATAAAGCCTCCTACGTTTTCCACTTCTTCCATGGTATAGATTTCTTCCATAATTTCGTCGGACTGAGCGCTTACCTCTTGGAAGGTGGAACCTTCAGGAAAAGCAACCTCCAGGGATAATTCCCCGGAATCCATGGCCGGGATAAACTCGGTCCCTAGGCTGAAAGATCCGTACACACTGCCCACTAACAAGACCATGGCCAATACAATCACTGCCCAACGTCGCTTCAAGGATGCATATAGCAGCTTTCCATATCCCCTTTTCACTTTTTCCAACAGTTTATATTCCTTGGGCTTTCCTTTATCCATGATTTTCGATGAAATCATCGGCACCAAGGTCAAGGACACCAGCAAGCTGGCCAGTAAAGAGTAGGCAATGGTAAGACCCATATCCGTAAAGATTTGTCTGGCCAGACCATCGGTAAAGAGGATGGGAACAAATACGGAAATCGTGGTTAAGGTGGATGCAGTAATGGCTCCTGCAACCTGCTTTGCTCCGTCAATGGCCGCTCTTTTCGAGGTTTTCCCTTCGCTTTTCATTCGGTAGATATTCTCAATGACCACTATGGAGTTATCCACCAGCATCCCCACACCCAGGGCGAGCCCGCTCATGGAAATAATATTTAGGGTAACCCCGCTGAAGTACATGGCCACAAAGGCGGATACCAAGCTGATGGGAATAGCCAGGGCAATGGTAATGGAGGGTTTTAAATCCTTTAAAAAGATGATTAAAATCAGGATCGCCAGGATTCCTCCGATAATTAAGTTCATGGAAATGGAAGAGATTACGATGTTTACAATTTCCCCCTGATCCATCAGGGGCACAATACTGATTTCATCGTTATCCTCCATAATCTCATCCATGCGATCCCGAATATCGTCTGCCACCGAGGCGGTGGAATATCCGGTTTGTTTTTGAATGTCTAAAATAATGGCATCTTCCCCGTTTACTTTCGCATAAGAATCCTCGGTACTATCCACTACATTAATTTCCGCAACATCTTCCAGGGAAAATGCGGGGATCCCTTCCATGATGGAAGGAAAAATAATAAGTTCCTGCAGCTCCTCTAAGTCTTGGATTTCGTCCCCGACCCGGACCAGATAATTCATATCATCTTCTACAATATAACCACCGGGGAGACTCAAGTTTTGACCGCTGAGAATTCCCCCAATCATATCCTTGGTAATTTCAATTTCGCCGCTCTCCATGGAGGGCATGTCCTCGGGAGCTTCTCCCGGTGCTTCCCCCGGTGCTTCTCCCGGTGTTTCCCCAGGTGCTTCCCCTTGGGGCATTTCCTGGCCTGGCATGGCAGCCATTTGTTCTGCAATCGCTTCTTGGATTTCTTCATTGACCGCGGCAATTTTATCTTCCCGTAAAATTACCTCGATTTGGAAATCCCCAAGTCCCGAGGCATTGACCGATGCCACCCCTTCTATTCTCTCCAGCTCGGGCAGCACATCATTCTCCACGATATTGGTGGCCTCCGTAATGGATAGATCCGCTACAGAAACCGATGCTACCATAATGGGAAGCATGTCCGGGTTCATCCTGATGATGTTCGAGGACCCCACGTCATCGGGCATTCCTGCGGAGATCATATCCAAATTCTCCCGCATTTCAATCAGTACGGTGTCCATATTGGCAGACTCTTCAAATTCCAGAATCAAGATGGACATATGTTCCTGGGATATGGAGCTGATGGAACTGATATTGGTCAGGGTGGCCATGGATTGTTCCATGGGCTGGGTGACTGCATTTTCCACCTCTTCCGGACTGGCTCCCACATAGGGGGTGGTCACCACCGTCACCGGTAAATTTATATTGGGCAGCAGTTCTAAATTCATTCCCGTTAAGGATACGACTCCTAGAATTGCAATAATTACCACGGCTACCACAACGGTATAGGGTTTTCTTACACTGAATGCTGATAACATATTTTCCACTCCATTTCATTTTAGAATTCATTTCAACTAAAAGATATCATCGTATTATGAACTAATTACAAATAATTTATAATTATTATCGATTAGAACTGACTGGTCGGTCAGTTTATAAATTATACCGCCCATGAAGGGATCTGTCAATCTTTTCATAGGTGGATTTGTTTTTTTATTAATGATAGAATTAACCTAAGGATTCAAAGAAAAGTGGGGGCCAGCCAATGAACAAAACCATGATCGGAATGCTCATTATTAGCGGTGCTTTATGTATTTATGCCTTCCTGTCCGGAGGCATTGCCTTAGTTGGGGAAGCTTTCCTTATTGCAGGCAGAACCTTGTTTAGTATTATTCCGATTCTAATCGTCGCTTTTCTCCTCGCCGGACTCATTTCCACATTGATCTCGAAAGATATGGCCTCCAAATGGTTAGGCAAAGAAGCGGGATGGAAGGGTCCCTTCTTTGGAGCCATCATGGGATCCCTTGTACCGGGAGGACCCTTCTTTTTTTACCCCCTGATGGCTACGCTTTTGACCTCGGGAGCAAACCTGGGAACCATGATCAGTTTTGTGGCTTCCAAAAGCCTCTGGAATGTGGCCCGGCTTCCTATTGAAATTGCCTTTGTCGGCGTAGAACTGACCCTGATACGATTCCTGGTCACTTTTGGTATTCCCGTGTTGGCGGGGGCCGGAGTCAATATTTTTCTCCCCGGTTATACGGATAAAGTACGGGAAGATATCCGTGCTCTTCAGTTACAGAAGACTAAAGGGAAAAAGGAGGGAAAACATGACTAATGCTTTTTATACCTTAACCATTATGGCTGTGATTCTATTTGTAGTGGCTTATCGTAAAAAGAAACATATCGAAAGCATTATCGAAGCCCGGCGCATGCTAATCAACGTTATCCCTCTGTTACTGCTGGCTTTTACCATCGTGGGGTTTATCGAAGTGTTAGTGCCCAAAGAAGCCTTACAAAACTGGTTAGGAGCCGAATCGGGATGGCGGGGTCTTGTCATCGGTCCCCTCATTGGGGCCTTGGTTCAGGGAGGACCCTTTGCCTTCTTTCCTTTATTTGATTCGATCTTCCGAGACAGCGTTACCATCGGCACGGCGGTTGCCATGATCAGTGCCTGGGGAATGATCAATATCGGTCATTTACCCTACGAATTTGCCTTCTTAGGGTATCGATTTGTCCTGATAAAATACAGCATCTACATTACCCTTCCTACCTTAGCAGGGCTTCTTGCCCAGTTGCTGTTCGGCTGATAAATGCCCATAAAAAAAACTATTGCAAATGGCAATAGGTTTTTATCATGCTATCAATATTAATAACTTACATCCCGCCTTTATGCTCTATCGGTTTCCGAACTTTTCGTCTTTTTTCTTCGACTGCGCCAAGCGGTTAATGCCGTGGTTACGGCCCCTAAAATAAAGGAACCTAAAATTACAATAATCAACGGAATTGTCACGTCGGTAAAAAGAAAATTAATGGATACTTCCTGAGTATTGATGATGGCAAATACGGCAAAAATAAATAATAGGATAAAACTGATAACAATTTGAGGATTGATGGTTTTATCTCCGGCCTCCGAAGGTTTTCTTTGGTCCGATTCAGCCTCATTTTCTGAAGTTTCATCCTTAACCGATTCTTCTTCATATCCTTTCGACATCACTGGATCCCTCCCTGGTTTGTACTATTTAATTCTTACCCCAATCCCTTGTTTGCTTAACGATTTTTTAACTTTATTTTCCTTTCCAAAAGCTTGGAATAAAAAATAAGAATACCGTAAAGAGCTCCAGCCGTCCAAACAGCATAAATAAGGAGAACAACATTTTACTCGGGGCACTGAATTGACTATAGTCCTGAGTTGGACCCACCAGTTCAAATCCCGGGCCGATATTTCCGAGAGTTGCCGCCACGGAAGACACCGCGGTCACAAGTCCTACGTCTTCTAAGGAAATTAATAGGGTTCCAAAACCAATGATTAACATATACAAAAAGAAAAATCCGGTTACCGAGTGAACAATATTGCTTGATACCACTTTACCGTTTAGGGTTACCGGAAGATAGGCCTGAGGATGAAGCAGTCTTAGAACTTCCCGACGAATAACAACTCCTAAAATCAGGAGTCTTGCCACCTTAATACCTCCCCCGGTAGATCCCGCACTTCCCCCCACAAACATCAATACAAACATCACGGCTTTACTAAAGGAAGGCCATTGATCAAAGTCCGTAGTGCCATAACCGGTGGTTGTGGTAATGGATGCGGTTTGGAAAAAAGCTTGTTTTAAGGTTTCAAAAAAACCCTCATAGTAAGAGCTCAGCAGTAAATTGGTGGTTATTAAGACACCGGCTAATGCAATGATGGAAAGATACAGACGAAGTTCTTTGTTTTGAAATAAATTTCGCCATTTTCCCTTCCACAGATCGTAGTAAAGGGCAAAGTTTACCCCTGCAGCAATCATAAAAAAGGTGATCACCCAAAGGGTATAGCTGCTTTGATAAGCGCCGATGCTCCCATCCTTTGTTGAAAA
>SLKF01000030.1 GCA_007134725.1 Clostridiales bacterium
AGTATTAATAACGGGGATGTCTTTGCTGGGGATGGAGGAAGTTCAGTCTATGTAATTTATTAACTTGTCAAAGATAAAGACATATCAGGATGTGAGCAGTTTACGAAATGTAATCTGAAAGAGGGGCACTCATAAAATACCCTAATAAAAGCTTTACTTATCCACCTCTTTCAGTTTCTTTAACACTTGCTTATATTCTCGGTCCAATTCCTGATATTCAGGATCTTTAGGGCTATGATCCCCCAACTGGGAAATGATGGTTGATAAGCGGTTTTTCAGCACCATTTGAAGTTCCCGTTTCTCTTTATTATCCTTTGTGGTTTCGGCTTCCCGGCTAAAATATTCTTCTAAAGTTCCTTCATAGCGAAAGAGCCGGCGGTTTTCAAAGATTAAAGATTTGGTGCAAATTTCATTTTGCATTTTTTGATCATGGGTAATTAAAAGAATGGTTCCTTGGTAAGCTTTTAAAGCTTTTTCCAGAGAAATTCGACTGTGAATATCCAAGTGGTTGGTGGGTTCATCCAGAATGATTAAATCCGGATCCTGTCGGATCATGGTTCCGATTTTAAGACGGGTTTTTTCCCCTTGACTAAGAAATCTTGTAGGTTTTTGAATTTCCTCATAGGATAAGCCTAAGTGATCCAATAATAAGCCGATTTTTTTTCGTTCTTCCCGGGATCCAATGGGAAACAGGTCCATAGGTTTTCGTTCCTCGCTTTCGTAAAGTTCCTCCTGGGCCATAAATGCAACCTTTAGATTGGGAGAGATAAACACTTCCCCGGTATCCAGGGTTTCCTGACCAAGAATAATTCGAACCAATGTGGTTTTGCCGCATCCGTTCGGGCCAAACACTCCAATTTTCTCTCCCCGTTTAATATAGAAGGATCCCTTTTCAAAGAGTTCCTTTTTACCGAAGGATTTAGCGATGTCGTTCATGGTGATCATACTTCTGCCGGTTTTTTCCGGGGAAGTAAACCAAAAATTGATGATCTCTTCTCCCGGGGGCCGATCGGGGAGGTTTTCCTGCTTTCGCTCTAAAAGTTTAATTTTCGATTTAATTTGTTTATCCCGCTTTTTCACCTTGCTTCGATTGTATTCTTTTCCGCCCAACTTCACATCCAGATTTTTTGTAGACTCACGATGCCCTTTATCCGACCATTGATTGAGCTTTCGAATCTGATCCCGTATCTGTTTTTGTTCCTTCATCTGATTTTCATATGCCTCCAGTTGGGCCTTGGTCTCCCGCTCTTTTACTTCTTTGTATTTTGAATAATTCCCTTTGTATAAGGTTCCTTTTCCATTTTCCACTTCAAAAATTTCCGTGGTGATCTGATCAAGAAAATATCGATCATGGGAGATGATCAGCAGGGTTTTCCCGGATTGCTTTAATTCGTTGGTAAGCCAGCGAATGCCCCTAATATCCAGGTGGTTGGTAGGCTCATCCAGAATCAAAAGGTCTGAAGGTTTTTGCAAGATGGATTGCAACTGGATTTTTCTTTTTTCCCCGCCGCTGTAATCTTTTATAGATTTATGGGGATCGGTAGAAATCGGATCCTTAAAACTCCAAGGATCCCGTTGGTAATCCTTGATTAAAGTCCGGTCCAGTTCCGTCTCCTGAATAAGGTAATCAACCACTAAGTCTTTGTTGTGATAACGAATAGTACCTTCCGTTGGAAGCATTTTTCCCGATAGGATTTTTGCTAAGCTGGTTTTTCCTGAGCCGTTTTTTCCGATCAACCCTATTTTTTCTCCGCGGCGAATTTCTAAGTGGATGCCTTCTAAAATCTTTATATTCGGGTATTCCAAATGAATGTTTTTTGCTTCGAGCAATACGGCCATGAAAATCACTCCTTCAAAGGAAAGGTATTGTATAATTGATATATTACCATGGGGATTATGATTTCTCAAACTTTTTCGACAATTTACAGGGGAGAGTAAAAGTAAGGGAATTTAAGCAGCATGAAAGGTGAATTAAACATGATTTAACGATGTAAGAAAGGCTAAAATAAGTAGAAAACAAATTAGGTAAATATGATTGATAGAACTGATCTGTGGTAGATATAAATTACCTGGAGTCTTTTGTATCAATAATCTAAAGGAGGTTTTTTTATGGATTTTGATCCCCGTTATGGGATATTTGCTATTATCGCTTCATTTTTCTTGTTTTTTTTAGTAGTAGGAATTGCAATTTATGTGCTGGGTGCTTTGGGACTGTATACCATGGCGAAAAATAAAAACATTGAAAACCCCTGGCTTGCCTGGATTCCCATTGTACAGTTATATATTTTGGGGAGAATTATTCGCAAGTTAAAGATTGGAGAATACGAAGTCCCGCAAGTGGAAATGGTCCTGCCCTTGGCCGCCATTGGGGGAACCGTTTTCTCCGTGATCCCCTTAATTGGAGGGCTGATCGGATTGGTTGTATTAGTTGTTAATCTTTTTGCTCTTCACAGGCTTTATACAATGTATCGCCCGGATGAAGCGGTGCTGTACCTAATCATCAGTGTGGTTCTCCCTTTCATGGGGCCGGTGTTCATTTTTATCATGAGAAATGACAAGCCTTTAAAAGAGGAAGATCAAAGAGGTTCGAAATGGGATCTACAGCACAATTAAGGTTATAAGATGTTAAACTGCTTAAAATATGAAAGCCCATGGAGTTGAGTTTATCCAAGGGCTTTTGTTCTGTTTTTTTCTGGAAATTCATATAACGTTTAAATTCCAGCAACACCACAAAGCCCTTCCACTTCCCTTTTTACCGAAGCATACAAATTTGAAATCGAAGGTTTTGAAATTAAGGAACCGATAAACTTGATCCCATGGTTGCCTTGATGGGCTACAAGATCGGAATAAAAATTCTCCCGAAGCCCTTCTTCGGGAACATGGGGAAAAATTTCCCACTGTTTTGTGGTGATCAACCGTTTGATTTTTACGCCGGATTTTTCAATATCCGCGGTAGTGCGGTTTACTAAGTCCGGGTTTAATAAGCCGTAGGCATAGGCCACCAAAATACATTTGTTGTTCTGCTTAAAAATATGGAAAAATTGTATTTTTTCCGTTATTCCCAGATGGGGTTTATAGTAGGTGGTGACAATCTTTTGGTTTTCAATTTCATAGGCACAGGTGAAATAGGGGTTGGTAGTGATTTTTTCCATGGCCTGGCGGTAAAAATCGTTTCTCAAAACAGAATTAGAAAGTTTTGCAGTAATCAGTACCTGACTATAGGCATCCTGGCCGTAAGGAGTTTTAATGACTACCTTATTGTTCTTTTCTTCGATCCCTTCGATATTGACCGCATACCGGATATCGGAAATGTTTTGACTGAATTTATGCACAATCTCTGACATGCCCTTATTCACAAATAACAGTTTCTCTCCTTTAATGAAGGATAAAATCGTATCCACGGTAAAAATATTTAAAGCGTAATAGGCAGGAATATCAGAAATACAGCCGAAACCAAAGGAGGAGAGCATAGGAGAGATCAAACTGCGGATGCTATGTAAGTTATTGATCATAAGAAACTGATCCAAGGGCTGCAGTAAATCCTTGGGGATATCCCCATAATTCATGTTTTCCGTGGTTGGATACTGACCTTGTAACAGATTTTGCAATTGGGATAAGTCTTTCATAATTATCTGTACGGCTTCAAAGGATACATGTTCTGATTTTGAAAAATCCTCATCCAGAAAATTCCGATAGGTATATCTTTCTGTATAAGCCACATCCAGTTCAAAGAGCAACTCCTTGATATGATCGGAAAAACTGAAGACCGTTCCGATTTCTCCGTAAATATCTTTGTTGACAATCGTTCGGCAGTGCCCTCCAAGGATCTCCTCTTTTTCGTAAAGAGTGACCTTCTTTCCCTTCTTTTCCAATAAGTAGGCGGCCAATAACCCGCTAAAACCTCCACCGACAACGGCATAGTGCATAAGTTCATCCCTCCTAATATAATCGATCCATATAAGCCCATAGGGGCAAAATCATTTTATTATCCGTAGTCAGACCATGATACTCCACCGGAGAATAATACTGATCTCCATAGGACACTTTTTGATGAATATTGTAGTCCCGAACATAATTTTGCAAAAATATTTTAAGTCCGTTAAAGGAGGTTTCCCTTTTTATATAAGGCATTAAAAAGGATAGACATCGATTGGTATAATCCTGTCGGAGCTCTTGGATTTTGCCTAAATCCTCGCTATGTTTTAGTAAATGAATATCCATTGAAAAACCTTGATTTCGAAGGGTCTTATAGATGTCAGAAAAAAAGTTTCCCGACTGCTTGTCCATTTTTTCCGCTTCCTCAAAAAAACATAAATATTTCAGTTCCATATTCAGACTCTGGGCCACGGGAAGAGCCAGGGCTTCTAATAGGTTTTTGATGTTTTCCGTGGATAGATCATTGTACAGTCGGCTACAGGCGATTTTGCTTTTGTAATCGAAGAGGGTATATTCATAGACTTTTCCGATGCCCTTGAATTCTCCGTAATAGGTGGTCCAGCAAAGCCAACATTCCCCAGAGGATAAGTCCTTAAATACAATATCATTTTTAATCATTTCCCGGGTTTTTCTTTTGGCAAAACGAAGGCGTTCCTGCTTGGTGGATAAATCGTTCTTTTTTAGCGTATTGTATACCGCGGATTCACTGATTGTATAGCCCAGGTCCTCTAAGCGGTACTGAATTTCCCGAGGTCCGTATCGGGGATGCTTCTTAATCAACGTAAAAATGGCGGAAACGATCTCGGGCTTGGTTTTGTTTACCGGGATAAAATTTTTCTTTTGATCCGTCAAGCCTTCCAGGCCTAAGGCTTTATAACGTTTTAACCAACGGTAATAGAGGGTCCGGGAAATTCCATATTGTTCACATATGGCCGATACCCCATGCTGTTGTCCCTTCATTAATATTTGAAACTTTAGATCCTTATCCATAGAATTCAACCTCTCAGAAAATAATTTTACTTTATGTAAGTGTTTACACTTTCCTGCGCAGGGAAGGCTTTATCAAGGAGAATTTGTCAAAAAATTAACTAGGAGCTTCATTATACAACATTGTTAACCGAAAGGTAAAGTAAAAATACCTGAATTTCCTGGAAATAGAAGAGCTTGTGCTCTTTAAAAACATTGTTATAATTTAGTCAAGGAGGCTGATAACAATGAAGGAGCTAAAGGTATTTAAGATTCAAAAGAATATTCATGAGGACAATACAAAGGTGGCCAATGAAACCCGGAAATTTTTAAAACAGCAAGACACTTATTTGATTAACGTGATGTCTTCTCCGGGCAGTGGGAAAACTTCTACCTTGGTAAGTATTATTAAGGCTTTAAAAGATAAGATCCAAATTGGTGTGATTGAAGCGGATATTGAGTCCGATGTGGACGCCCGCACCATTCAGAAAACCGGAGCCAAAGTTGTACAAATGAATACTGAGGGTCTTTGTCATCTGGACGCCACCATGGCCAGAACCGGTATCGATCAATTGGAGGTTTCGGATTTGGATCTGGTGTTTTTAGAGAATATCGGAAACCTGATCTGTCCCGTGGGATACGACACCGGCGCCATGAAAAATATGGCCATCTTAAGCGTACCCGAGGGAGACGACAAGCCTTTAAAGTATCCGAAGATTTTTGGGAAAGTTGAACTTTTAGTTATAAATAAAATTGATGTAATAGAACACTTCGACTTTGATATGGGCTTACTGGAAGAACGGGTCAGAAAGTTGAACAAAGATATCAAGATAATTCCAATTTCCGCTAAAACCGGTGAAGGGGTAGCGGCGCTGACGGATTGGATGATGGATACTTTAATTAGGAGGTAGGAAAATGGCAAAAAGAGAAGAAAAGACGAATTTTAACAAATCAAAGCGTTTTAATTTTGCGCTCAATTGGGCGGATGTGGATGGACGGGAATACCGACAGGAGATCTTAGACCTTGCCAACAAGATCGGAAGAACCAAGGCCGGTAGTAGTAGAGAGGCCATTCCCTTTGGACCGGAATACTACGCTCTGGAACCGATTTTAGATCCCTATCAGGCGAAAATCGCCATGTATTTGGAATTTCGTAAAAAGCTTAGCGCCGATGAGGTAGCAAAAAAAGCGGGAGAGCCCTATGAAAACGTTAAGAAAGCCTTAGACCATATGGCCTGGGCCGGAGCATCTTTTGTCATGACCGTGGACGGTGTGGATATGTATTGGCAGGATATTTTTGTTCCGGGACATCTGGAATTAATTAATAACAACAAAGAAATTGTCGAAAAATATCCGGAAGTTGCGGAAGCCTTCTATTATTTCGGCAGTAAAAAAGGACCCATGGCTGCGGGCATTATGCCCATCGGTGGGGGACCTATG
>SLKF01000266.1 GCA_007134725.1 Clostridiales bacterium
GAAATGAAAACCCAGTGGGAGACGGAAAAAGATAGTATTAAACGAACCAAAGAGCTGCAACAGGAAATTGATGAGATCAAGCGATCCATCGAAGAAGCGGAACGAAACTATGATTTGGAAAAACTGGCCCGACTAAAATACAGCGATCTTCCGGAAAAAGAGAAAATGCTCCAGGAAGCAAGAGATAAAAAAGAAAATCAAAAGGAACATCAACTGCTGTCAGAAGAAGTGACCGATAACGAAATTGCAGAAATTGTCTCCCGGTGGACCGGAATTCCGGTAACCAAGCTTGTGGAGAGCGAACGGGATAAATTACTTCATCTGGAGGATATTCTCCATCAACGGGTAATTGGGCAGGATGAAGCGGTTGAGTCCGTATCCGATGCGGTGCTTCGTGCCCGTTCAGGACTGAAGGATCCGAGAAGACCCATCGGCTCATTTATTTTCTTAGGACCCACCGGTGTAGGGAAAACCGAACTTGCCAAAAGTTTGGCGGAAGCCCTGTTTGACACGGAGGACAATATGATCCGAATCGATATGAGTGAGTATCAGGAAAAACATACGGTGGCTCGGCTTATCGGAGCCCCTCCCGGATATGTGGGATACGATGAAGGGGGGCAGTTGACAGAAGCCGTACGAAGAAAGCCTTACAGCGTAATTCTCTTTGATGAGATTGAAAAAGCCCATCCGGAAGTATTTAATGTAATGCTTCAGCTTCTCGATGACGGACGCTTAACTGATGCCAAGGGACGCACCGTAAACTTTAAAAACACCGTAGTCATTATGACCTCCAACATCGGCAGTCAGTATCTTCTAGAGAACATCGGAGAGAATCAGGAGATTCCAAAAGTCGTGGAAAATCAGGTTATGGAAAGTCTTCGAAAACATTTCAAACCGGAGTTTTTAAACCGGGTGGATGATACGGTGATGTTTAAACCTCTTCGAAAAGAAGAATTGTATAAGATTGTAGAGCTTACCTTAAGAGACCTACAAAAACGCCTGGATGATCGACACATTACCCTGTCCATTACGGATAAAGGAAAGAACCTGATCGCCGAGGAATCCTACTCTCCAGTTTATGGTGCAAGGCCCCTAAAACGTTATATTCAAAAACATCTGGAAACCCAAATTGGTCGAATGATCATCAAAGGAGAACTATTAGACCATCAAACCTTGGAAATCGACGAAGAAAATGGAGCATTGGTATTCAAAGTATAACTTTACACTTAATTAACCTTTTTTTAACATGGTCATAACAAAACTTTTTCTCCGCTTGCTATACTGTAATAGAAGTAATGTTTATCTCCCCACTCCCCCATAATTTAAATAGATTATGAACACTAAAAAAGCACTTTTTTCCTAAGGTGCTTTTTTAGTGTTCTTTTAATTCTTCGGGCGTAACCTCTTTATAGTAAAGATATTAGTATGTTTGCTACTTTTCATTTGTGGTATGATGTACTTAAAAGGAGGGGGAGTATATGTTTAAAGAATTGTCCATTACAACTACAAAAAAAAATGAATTTATCGATATTACAAAAAAAATAGAAACAATTATACAAAACAGAAAAGTCGAGGAGGGAACCTTGACCCTTTTTGTACCCCATACCACAGCGGCAGTAACTATCAACGAAAATGCAGATCCTGATGTGAAAAAAGATATGATTCAAGCACTTCATCGAATGGTTCCGGAAAATGAGCAGTACGATCATAGGGAAGGAAACTCTCCGGCCCATGTAAAGGCCAGTTTACTGGGAATGAGCGAAACCTTAATTGTTCATAATGGAAAACTAATCCTTGGAACCTGGCAAGGGATTTACTTCTGTGAATTTGATGGACCGAGAACGCGAAAATTGATGGTGAAAATTATGAACAAATAAATATGTTAACTTTTTTATAAGGATGGAAAAAAACAGGGGCATCACTCCTGGTAATCAAGATTTCTCATCTGGAATATAAAGTGAAAAGGAATATATATAGTTTACTGAAAATTGCGTTAACTATTGTGTAGCAATTTATATTATTATATAATAAAGGTATACCTTGGTAGTGGAAAGGGTGCTTTTTTTATCAAGGTTAGTTAAAATTTTATCAAAGACGTTTTTAATTCATCTTTTTTTACGTTGGCTTAGAAGTTGTAGGGTCTGTTGATTAGTAAAAGGAGGGGAGAATATTGTTAAAAAGAAAAAGAATGCTGATGTTGATTTCAATTTTATTAATCGTAAGTATGATTGCTGCCTGTGGTACTACAGATGATAATGGAGTAGAAGAAAATGGCCTGGATGAAAATGGTGAAGCGGAAGCTCCCGAAGAGGAAGAAACTGTAATGGATACGGAGGTTCTCGTGGTAGGCGGCGGGGGAGCCGGATTAGCTGCGGCCATAGAAGCGGCTGAAGAAGGAGCTTCGGTTATTTTAGTGGAGAAGTTGTCCATTTTAGGCGGAAGCACCTTACTATCGGGAGGTATTTTACACGCAGCGGAAAGCCCGGTGCAAGAGCGGGCAGGGATTGAAGAGCCCTGGGAAGATTTTGCGGAGTACTGGATGGAAATGTCGGAAGGGGATGCGGATGAGGAAATGGTGAATTACATCGCCCAAAATTCAGGCGAAAACATTGCATGGTTAGAAGAAAAAGGCGTGGTATTTGGAGAGGATCTCACCGCAGAAGGGATCAGTCCTGCAAAAAGAGGACACCATGCGGAAGACGGCGGATTCGGCTTAATTCGACCTCTTGAAGAAGTTGCCAGAGACTTAGGCGTGGAGATTATTCTTAATACCACGGTAACGGATCTTATCTTAGATGATGATGGCGCTGTAATTGGTGCAGAAGGAGAAAATAGTGACGGAGAAACCCTGACTTTTAATGCAAAGGCTGTGGTGTTAGCCACCGGTGGCTTCTCTCAAAGTCCGGAAATGATCGATGAATATGCTCCGGTTGCCAGTGGCCAGTTTTGCTATGCAGCCTCTGGGAACGTGGGAGACGGTTTACGAATGGCAAGGGAAGCAGGGGCGGACATTGTGGCAAAGGACGGTGTGATCGGGTTTAGAGGAGTATCCCCGGATCGATCCTACCGTGACCCTCTTGGAGGATTGGTTTTTTATCCGAATCTTTATGTGGATGAAAGTGGTCAGCGTTTTATGAACGAAGCGAATTACTATGCCTTGATGTATGAAGATATGGTGGAAAATGAAAGCGATAAATTTTACTCCATCTTCAGTGGGGAAGTACCGGCAGAAGCCTTGGAAGAAGGAATAGAAGACGGATATGTATTCAAAGCCGAGAGCTTTGAAGAATTAGCGGAAGCTATGGGCGTTCCCGTGGATGATTTCTTAGAGACCGTGGAACGATTTAATGAATTAGCGGAAATCGGCGAAGATGAGGATTATGGAAATCCTGCCATTGCCACAATTGAAGAGGGAGAACTCTATGCTTTAACGGTGCTTCCCGCCACATTAGGATCCTTCGGAGGACCGAGGGTCAATATGCAAGGAGAAGTGCTGGATCCTGACGGAAATCCGATTAAAGGTTTGTATGCCGCAGGGGAGGTTGCCAACGGCCAATTGTATAAATCCGTATATCCTGCAAGTGGTACATCCATTACTGCAGTATTCGTTCTAGCAAGGGATGCGGGAAGAGAAGCCGCCATGGCTACAAAGTAATTTTTCTGGAAGACCTTGACAAAAAACAGAAAATTCATTATTGTTAGTAGAAACAAAGGGGCCGGAGGTTTCATGATACAATACCTCTGCCCCTTTCTATGAGCCTAAGCTTAAGGGGGGAACTTAATGGAGTGGATTTTCATTAGGCATGGAGAAACGGAAGATAATATAGAAAAAGTTTTTGCCGGATGGACCGACAGCAAGCTTTCGGAAAAAGGGAAGAGGCAAGTAAAAGCAGTGGCAAATAAATTACATGAGGAATTACAAGGAAAAGATCAAATCAGGATTTATAGCAGTCCTCTGCATCGAACCAAAGTTTTAGCACAAGCAGTTGAAGAGCGCCTTAATCAAGACCGGGAAACTAAAAAGGTGCAATCCAGTTATATGGAAGACTTAAAAGAGGTTCATTTTGGGATTTTTGAAGGATTAAACCAACGGGATATTGTAAAGCGCTATCCTCGGGAATGGCAGTTGCTGATGGAAAACTACGGGAATTATTCCATTCCGGAAGGAGAAACCTTGGAAGCGTTTCATCAACGGGTAATTAACGTGCTTGATAAAATACAAGCTGAAGGAAATGAGGAAGTGACTCGATTAATCATTACCCATGGGGGAGTAGTGCAGTCGGCTTTGGTTCATTTACTTGACCTTTCCATGGAAAGTCGTTGGCATTTTAGTATTCCCAATACGGGAATCGTAAAGATTGAAGTGGTGAAGGGCTTTGGAATATTGAAAAGCATTTGTCCTCCGATGGAATGATCGTTTGTTAATTGAAATAAAAAGTCATAAGAGTTAAGGATGGTTTTATGAAGGATATGTATAAGTTGATTCAGCAAAGTGAAGGAGATTCATTAAACAAATTACTAACTATTATAGAAGGAGAGCAAGCGGGGGAAAAGGCTCTTATTACAAACCGGAAGTTGGTTTTGGATTCTACGGAGGACCGTTTTTTTTCGGATCATCAGGAGACGTTAATCAAAGAAGAAGAAACGAAGATTTTAGAAATCGATGGGAACCGGATTTTCTTAGACATTCTCAGCCCTCCTAAGAAATTGGTAATATGCGGGGCTGGCCATGTATCCATGCCGATCATCAAATTTGGTGTTATGGCGGATTTTTCTGTGACGGTGATTGATGACCGGATCGTATTTGCGGACAATGCAAGGAAGGCCGGGGCTCATCACGTTTTTTGTCAGGATTTTAAAAGTGCCTTGGAAGAGATTAAGAGCGATGAGAATACCTATTTTGTAATTGTTACCCGAGGACATCGCTATGATCGAACCTGTCTGGAAGCAATTATAAAAAAACGAATGCATACGTTGGGATGATCGGCAGTAAAAATCGGGTTCATAATGTAAAAAAAGAGCTATTGAAAAAGGGTGTGGATCCTAAGAAAATTGAAAGAATCTATACCCCCATTGGATTGGAAATTATGGCGGAAACGCCGGTGGATATGACCGGTCAGGACGCCGAAGAAGATGGCATGGTTTGTGGTGGGGTCATCGAAGTGTTTTTAGAGAAAATCTCTTAAAGAAATACAATTTGAAAAAAAAAGGACAAAAGACTTCGTGTCGTGTTGACATAGCACTTTTGTCTTTTTTTGGTCTGCATTTCTGATTTATATTTCCGTTTGGTAAAGGTCTTTGACTACTTTGTTTATAATTAGTGGATTAATATATACTTCCTTGGTTTCTCCGTCTACAGGTGGAGAACTACACCGTCTTAAGACACTGTAGAAATATCACAAACTTCGGTATTATTGAAGTAGGTGGATTCTTTTAATAAAGGAGAACCACCGACGATAATAATTTTTGAATGGAGGCTTATCCTATGGATTTATTAAAAAGTGCGGAAATACTGATCGAAAAAATCGAAAAAGATTACAAAGAAGATGTAGCTGTTGTAGTGGTTATGGGCTCCTACATATACAACGAAACCCACAGTCGGTCGGATCTGGATATGTACTTCGTCCCGAATACCAAGCGTGGGCAGAATCTGGGCAAAGTATTTATTATTGACGGAATCGGATTTGACTTTTGGCCCATATCCTGGGAACGACTGGAGAGGATTGCCAATCATGAAGAGAGAACAACCTCCATTGTTACGGAAGGTCAGATTATTTATTACGGATCCGAGAAAGATTTAGCACGATTTAATCAGTTAAAAGCGAAAGGATTAAATACCAAGGATCGAAAAAAGTTCATAGAAAAAGCAAAAGCACAGTTTCAAAAGACCTATCAGTCGTACTTCAAACTTCTACTGGACCAAAGACTTTCCGATGCCAGAAAGCATGCAATGGAGATTGTTTTTTCCATAACCTATGCCACCGCCTTATTAAATGGAACTACCATCAAGCGAGGAAGAGGGAAGTTAAAAAAAGAAATTCTGAATATGGATCTGGTACCGAAGGATTTTTCATTTCTATACGATACGGTTTTCATCAGTAAGGATATTACCGCAATACAAAATAATTACGGAGAACTGATGGTGAATATGAGAAATCTCCTGGAAGAAGAAGAAAAAAAAGAGCAAAAGATTCTATCCTTTAAGGAGCAGTTGGAAGGATATTACGAAGAATTGATTAATTTCTACAATAAGATTCATCGTGCCTGTGAAATAGAGGATATTTATACGGCACTCTTTGCTGCAGTGGAGATC
>SLKF01000052.1 GCA_007134725.1 Clostridiales bacterium
AATCAGCTTTTCAAAGAAAAGAAAGCCGTCCGGGATCAAATAACCGAAGGATTGATGGAACAGAGCATGGCCTTTTTCGAAAAGATCTTTCAGCGGGGGCAAGAGCGGGGAGAAATTGATCCCCAGGCAGATATTCCCACCGCCGCATTTATGGCCCATACCTTAAACATCAACTTGGCCGACATCGTATTGGAAGGGAAGGAAAATCAGAACCTGATGGACCATATAGAGGAATACTATCAGCGGGTGGAGAAAATGCTCTACATTTTTGAACAGGGACTCAGAGTCAAAGAGTCGTAAGTAAAATGAAATTCGGATTTTGACGGAGGATTAATGGGATTTAGGGAGAAAGAAAGGAGAATGAAGATGAACAAGCATCAACTATTGGATCGCTTAACCTGTCGGGTAGGGGCCGTGGCCGCGGGGCAAAAGAAATTTTTCGCAAAGTCCATCGGAAAAGAGGCCTTCAAGGAAGTGATTTTATCCATCCAAATGGATCTTCCCGAAATCCAGGGAGAAGGGGAATACAAAGTGATGGGAAGAACCGATAAAAAAGAGATTACCGGAGATTTTATGGTGTATCAGTGGCTGGGTAAGGATTATCCCACATTGATCTATCATCATGGCAACAATGAACAGCCCTTTAATTTTGGAAAAACCGCAAAAAACACCTTTCGGGATATCATAAAGAATCGAAAGGATCAATTGCAAGCCAATGTGATTCTTCTTCGGGCCCCCTTCCATGATCAGGGACTCAAAGCCTACACCGAAAAGTTGACCGAGGGGGAAAACTTTATTACCATGCTGGCATTTTCTGCGGTGATGGCGGACCGGCTGGTAAAGGTTTTAAAAGAGAAGACCCAAAAACCCGTGGCGGTGGCAGGCTTCAGCTTAGGAGGTTGGGTAACCAATCTTCACAAAACCTATTTTGATACCGCCGATGCCTACATTCCCATGGCGGCGGGAGCCTTGTTGGGCGAGCTTTTTATCACTTCCCCCTACCGGGCCTTAGCGGGAGAGCCGGCCTTGGAAGATCCGAAAGAACTGAGACGAACCATGAATTTTCAAGAGGATTTTCTGATGAAATCCCAGGACAACATCTATCCCTTACTGGGTGAATACGACCAGATTATTGAATATCCCGTGCAAAGTGCATCCTATCCTGACTGCTTAATCAACAAGGTGGAAAAGGGCCATGTAACCGCAGCAACTGACGGGGAGCTGCTGTTTAATCATATACAAAAGAGTTTGCAGCAGATGGAGTCTCAGAAACAAGTCTCTTAAAGAAGAAACCGGAACTAAATAGTTAAAAATAAAAGGAGGGAAAACGATGTTTAAAGTGGAGAACCTGGAATTTTGCTATCCCAAGAATAAGGAAAACACCATTAAGGGAGTGGACTTCGAAATTGAACAGGGGGAGATTTTCGGACTGTTGGGCCCCAGCGGTGTGGGGAAAAGTACCACCCAGAAGATTTTGATCAAGATTTTGAAGGATTATCAAGGGGATATTTACTACAAGGGGAAAAATCTGAAGGAATACGGCCAGGAATTTTATGAAGAGATTGGGGTAGGCTTTGAAATCCCCGTCCATTTCTCCAAACTTACCGCCATGGAAAACTTAAACTTCTTTCAAAAATTGTATAAGAATCAAAACAACATTGAAGAACTCTTAAAGCGGGTGGGTCTTTATGAGGATCGGAACAAGAAAGTTGCGGAATATTCCAAGGGCATGAAGGTTCGGCTGAATTTCGTCAAAGCCCTGCTCAATCATCCCACCATGCTGTTTCTCGATGAGCCCACGGCGGGATTGGATCCGAAAAACGCCCGGATTATCAAAAATCTGATTAGGGAATACAAAGAGGGCGGCGGCACCGTCATACTCACCACCCATTTGATGAATGATGTGGAGGAGCTTTGCGACCGGGTGGCCTTTATGGCCGAAGGAAAAATTGTGGAAGTGGACTCCCCGAAAAATCTAAAGATTCAACATGGACAGCGGGTGGTGGATGTGGAGTTTGAATACAATGGGGGCAGTGAAACAGAAGCCTTTAAGCTGGACGGACTAAAGGAGGACGCAAGGTTCTTTGAAGTGGTGAAAAACCACCGGATTATTACCATGCACTCCAAGGAGAACACCCTGGACGACATATTCATCCAATTGACCGGGGGGGATATGTATGAAAAATCTTAGTGTCCTGTTAAAAGGAGAAGTGGATCGACTTAGAAAATACCACATTCTCGCCGCAAGTCTCTTGGTGGCCTTTATCTGGATCGGGGTAATGCAGCTGACGGAAATTGATGACGTCACGGGAATCTTCCCGCTGTTTCTATTTCTCGACGCCACCTCCATGTCCATGGTATTGATCGGCGTCAGCATGTTTTTTGAACGGGAGGAAAATACCCTTAAGGCCATATTCGTCTCCCCGGTTACGAAAAAAGAATACATCAGTGCAAAAATCATCGGCAATATTTTATCCAATATGCAGACCTTAGTGCTTTTATACCTTTACGCCTGGATTTTCAAAGAAATAAATATCAATATCCTGACCTTGGTGGTCTATGTGATTCTGATCAGTATTTTTCATTCCCTGATCGGCTTCCTGCTGGCCTACCACACCAAAAGTTTTACGGAATTGTTGACCGGGATGATCATGTTCATGTTCGTCCTGCTGATTCCCGTGGTTTTGGAAGAAGTCGGGATCATTACAGTGGAGTGGTTGCGAAATGTGTTGTATCTCCTTCCCACAAAGGCCGCCTTGCTGCTGCTGAACTCCACATCGGCAATGTCCACGGTTAAGACCTGGGAAGTGGCCTATGGAGTAGGCTATCTGATCTTATCCTCCGCAGTGTTACTGGTATTTATTCGAAGAGGCTTTGAAGTGTTTCTGGCAAAGGAGAGTGGTATCTAATGATGGCAACCTTTGTAAGCAGTGAGTTGAAAAAATGGACCCGGGATTCCTTAACGCTTTTCATGATGATCTACCCCATCATGTTCGGGGTAATCGGCCGCTACGTGCTGCCCTGGGCCGAAGAAAACAGCGGGTTTTCCCTGGATCTATACGGAGACTTTGCCCTGGCCGCCTTGGTACTGCTGACTCCAATGATTTACGGCGCGGTCATGGGGTTTTCCATTTTGGATGACCGGGACGACGGGGTTTTAACCGCCATTCGGGTAACGCCCCTTACGGTTGGAGGATTCCTGTCCTTTCGGGTGATTCTGGTCATGTTTTTTACCTTTCTAGCCAGCATCTTTGTCATTCTCTTTTCTAATTTCGGACCCTTAACCCTGGGCCAGACCTTGATGATTTCCGGGGTCAATACCCTTGGGGCTCCCATCGCCGGCTTTTTAATCAATGCCTTTGCCAGCAATAAAATTGAAGGCTTTGCCATTATGAAGGGTACCGGTATGGTGGTGGCTTTTCCCGTCATCGGTCTGATTTTCACCGATGCCAAGGAATTTATCTTCGCCATTGTTCCCGGATTCTGGCCGGCCAAAGCCATCTCCACCTTGTTTCGGGGAGAGGCCGCGATGAATTTAAGCTTTGAAGGCTATCTGCTGATCGGGGTGGTCTATGCCCTGGTCTTAAATGTCTTGCTCTACAAATTCTTTATTAGAAAGACCCGGATTTAAAATATCAAACCCGCCGATAACCAAGGATCGTATTTTTGTTATCGGCGGGTTTTTTCATTGATTATAAAAAAAACCTAAGGGGTATACATTAAACATTCACAAGAATCATAGTAAAATAGTCATGAAAAGGTAAAATAACCTTAGAAGAAAGTAGGAACGAATCAAAGGAGGCTTATCCGATATGAAGGATCATATGAAAGACCCGAATAATCTAAAGGGGATGAAAGAAATTCCCTTAGGAGAAATTGAAGGCATTACCGTGGGGCATAGTGAAAATAAAGAAGGGGGCACCGGTTGTACCGTGGCCTTGTTTGGAAATGGAGCCGTGGCCGGGGTGGATATTCGGGGCGGAGCTCCCGGTACCCGGGAGACGGATCTGTTAAAATCCGAGAACCTGGTGGACCGGGTCCACGGCATTTTACTTTCCGGAGGCAGTGCCTACGGCCTGGATGCCGCCGCCGGAGTCATGGCCTACTTGGAAGAGCAAAACATCGGTTTTGATGTGGGGGTGGGAAAAGTTCCCATTGTACCGGCAGCGGTGCTGTTTGATCTGCCCTTAGGAAATCCCAACGTTCGCCCCGATAAGGCCATGGGCTACGATGCGGCGAAAAATGCGGGTATAGAGGGTGGCCAAAAGATTGGCCAGGGTACCGTCGGTGCGGGAACCGGAGCCACCGTGGGAAAAATTCTGGGGATGGACTTTGCCATGAAGGGGGGCATTGGAACCTACGCCATTGAAATCGGGGAGCTGAAAGTCGGGGCCCTTGTGGCGGTAAACGGATTTGGAGACGTTTTAGAAGAGGGAGAAACCCTGGCCGGGGTCTATGACCGAGTTAACAAAGCCTTTCTTCATACGGACCAGGTCATGATTCAGGGAGCCCATCAAAAGCCCTTTAACGGCAATACCACCATCGGCATTGTGGTTACCAACGGGAAATTCCCCAAATCCGCCATGAATAAAATTGCCTCCATGAGTCACAACGGCTATGCAAGAGCCCTATATCCCAGTCATACCATGGTGGATGGAGATACGATCTTTGCAGCCTCCACCGGAGACGTGGTCTCGGACCCCAGCCTGGTGGGCCACTTGGGGGCCGTGGTCATGGAAAGGGCTATTCATCGGGGAATCAAGGCGGCCACCGGTTTACACGGTGTGCCGGCCTATCAGGATCTGAAATAAAAAGAAAGTATCCGCCGGAACAGCACTCATCAGATTTTCATCAGCAGACCTCCGTCCAAAGACGGAGAACAGAGAAGTCCCGGGACGGTTATCAAATGGGTTTTTTTACAATACAATGGGTAAAGAGCAGTTAACTTCTAATGCACACAAGGAGCTGAAAGCCATGAACGAGGAATCGAAGGGAAATAGTCAAAGTCCGATCCGGATTGTAGAATTCGAGGAAGAGTACGCCGGGTCCCTGGCGGATATGTGGAATGAAAGCAAGGAGGAATGGGGAGGACAGGACGGAAACAAGACTGCAACCCAGATTAAAACCGGAATTCGAAACGAAGGAAATATTAAGGACTTTGTTGCCCTGGAGGGAACCACCGTGGTGGGGTATTGCAGTTTTACAGAATATGAAGACGATGAAGGGGCAAGCTATATCCCTTTGCTGAACGTACGCCCTTCCTATCACGGAAAAAAGATCGGAAAGAAATTACTGCTAAAAGCCCTGGAAGTGGCCGTAGAGCAGCAGTGGCCCCGAATGGACTTATATACCTGGTCCTCGAATGTAAAAGCGGTGCCTCTTTATAAAAAATGCGGATTTTTCTGGGAGAAGGACAATCCCTATATTCATTTGATGAACTTTATGCCCACGGTGCTGAATACCGAGGCCATAAAACCCTACTTTCAAGAGTTGGACTGGTACGACGACGTAGCCCGGGAACTGTTGGTGGAGCCCGACGGACGGGTGGAAAAGGGCTTTCATTTTTATGAGTACTTATGGAAAAATGAACAGGAGACCTTGAAGGTGGAGTTCTGCCGACGGGGGCGGGGCCTTCGATTAATCGACAGTAGGGATTATAAAGTGGTCTGCTATACGGATCAAAATGAGTTTGCCTTTGGAAAAAGCTATCCCGTATATTATCAGATCATCAACAAAACCGATCAGCCCTTAACCATTCAGCTAAAGGGCCGGGATGATAAAAATATCCGCTTCTCCTTTGCAGAAACGGTTTTGGTAGAAAAAGAGGAAATTATTGAAGCCTCCTTTTATGTGGACGGCATCGAAGAGCTGGTGCATCATGACCTGACCCATCCCGCCATTACCACGGAGATTGGGATCAACGGAAAAAAGGCGGAGTTTCGTTTAGGGATTGTACCGAAATTCCCCTTGGACTTGAATTTTAAGATCCCCCATAAAGAAAGTTTTGTGGGCAAGCGGGAAAAAGGATTTATCGATGTGGAAAACGGTTTTGATGAGGCCGTAACCGTAAACTTCCGCTTACAGGACAGTTCCCAGCTGCAGTGGGAGGAAAAGGGGATTCTCGGGGAGGCCGATCCGAAGATCGCGATCCGCAAGATGAGCGCGTCCGATCTTGCCAAGAGTCGCAAGGAGCTCTTCCGGCGACGTCGGGGCATGCAGGCCCCGTGGCTGGCCGAGTTCTGCGAGCAGACTGGAATGCAGGCGTTTCTGAACGCCACCCAGAACTACCCGAT
>SLKF01000278.1 GCA_007134725.1 Clostridiales bacterium
CATTGTGAACTAGATGAAAAAGTGCCAAAAGCACCTCTTCTTAGACTTAACGAAGTACTTTTGACACGGCTATATTTATCCAGTGACAAATATCCATGGATGAATATGTTTTTTTAGATTCTACAGCGATCACGGATCGACGTTAACTACTTCATATCACAACCGCAATCACGGTTACTTGTTGCCTTGTTTGATTTGCTTTTTGGAGAACTCGGACTCGTCGGACATCCTACGCATCGGGCTCCTTTTTTCTTTTCAATCACAATCTTTGTAATGGCAGCAGCTACAATGGTTGCAATTATCAATAATACAATGAAATCTATCATAAGATCCTCCTATCCTCGATTTAGGGCTAATTTTTGCTCCGCGATTCGGTCCCCTTTTTTCACCAGATAACCAACAAAACCAACCATTACCGCCACAGCGATGAGTCCAGGAACAAAGCCGACTCCTAGAGCGCCGGTTGTGACCAAGGTTCCCACTTGATACGTGATAAAAGCAACTGCATAACCCATACCTAATTGAAAAGCGATGGCACTCCATAACCACTTCTTATCTTCCATCTCCGCATTCATGGCTCCAATGGCTGCAAAACAAGGTGGGGTAAACAAGTTAAACATCAAATAAGACAGCGCTGCCACCGAGGTAAGTCCCATAGCACTTGCCACAGTTGCGCCTTCTCCGACTAAGGCAAATTCTTCTGCATCGATAAAGTTTGTAATTCCGTATACCACCGCAAGGGTTCCCACTACATTTTCTTTTGCAATAAATCCTGTAATGGCCGCTGCGGCTAATTGCCATGCACCAAATCCAAGGGGGACCAATAATACAGCAAAAGGAGATGCGATACTTGCTAAAATACTGGTATCAGCGGCGCCTTCACCAACTACTTCAAATTGCCAGTTGAAAGTCTGCATCATTTGTACCACAGCATTGGAAAGAAGAATAATAGTTCCTGCCTTAATAACAAAGGCTTTTCCTCTTGAGAGCATGGATATGGCAGCTCTTTTGATACTTGGGATTTTATACTCCGGTAGTTCCATAATAAAGTAGGATCGTTCATTTTTCTCACCGGTAATACGTACCACCAGAAGGGCGCCTCCAATGATGATGGCAATGCCTGCAAAGTACATTGAGGTTCCCACCCATGCGGCGTTATTGAAGAATACTCCGGCGAATAAAGCGATTACCGGAAGTTTGGCTCCGCAGGGCATAAAAGGTGTTAACATAGTGGTGGTTCTCCGTTGTCGTTCGTTCTTGATGGTTCTTGTTGCCATAATTCCTGGAATTGCGCATCCGGTTCCGATCACCATAGGAATAATGGATTTCCCGGATAATCCAACTTTCTTAAAGAATCGGTCCATTACTACGGCAACCCTTGCCATATAACCGCAATCTTCCAAGAGTGCCAGTAGAAAAAACAGTACCATGATCAGCGGTAAGAAACCGACAACAGCCCCAACTCCACCGATAATACCGTCCAGTAAAATGGCAGATAACACCGGAGAGGTTCCTTCCGCCAGTAATCCATCTACCCATACATAAAAACTATCAATCCCTGCAACAAAGGAATCGGCTAGCAGCGGTCCTAGATGCGTTTGCGAAAGAGAGAAAACCACCCACATTACTGCTGCGAAGATGGGAATTCCCAACCACTTATGAGCGATAATTCGGTCCATAGCATCCTGCTTTGTTTGACTACTGCTATCTACCTTTCGTTTCTCAATCTTAGTAACCATTTCCTTTACGAATTCATATCGTCTTTTATCGGATGCTTCAACAGACTCTTTATCATTAAGATTTATATCTAACGCATAAAATGGTGGGCTTTGGGTCTTACCCTTCACTTCTACGGCGGTTGCGACTAATTTTTCTAGTCCATTATCTCCGCTTTTGGTGGATACCGTCTCCACCACAGGACATCCTAAAATTTCGGACAATCCCTTTACATCGACATCCGTCTTTTTCTTTTTGGTTAAATCACTCTTATTTAAGGCAACCACCACAGGGATCTCGAGTTCCAAAAGTTGCGTGGTAAAGAATAAACTTCTGCTTAAATTTGTGGCGTCCACAATATTAATGATCACATCGGGATTTTCATTGTTCACAAAATCACTGGTGATGCTTTCCTCGGATGTAAAAGGTGACATGGAATAGGCTCCGGGAAGGTCCACTGCGGTGATGTCTACGTTGGTTTTATTAAGATTTTTTTTAATTTCCCCTTCTTTTTTATCAACCGTTACCCCTGCCCAATTTCCTACATGTTCAATTCTTCCGGTTATTGCATTAAATAAAGTAGTCTTTCCACTATTGGGATTTCCTGTCAATGCTACTTTCATTTTGTTCTTATTACTCATGGATAATTGCCTCCTGTTTTCGTATTTGTTAGCCTCGACTAACTTATAAAGTATAAAAAAATTACTGATCTAGACTACTATTATTGAATATGCTTCACATTTGACTTTTATTCTCAATAGCTATTGTACCATCGTGGTTTCTAAAAAACAATAGTTTTTTGATATTTTTTTCGCAATAAAGTAAAGGACAACGGTTTTCGGTCTTGGCAACGTACCTCATACGGTACGATTCTGTTGTTAGTTTTTCAAACAAAAAAAGCACCACAGAACCATCTCTCTGTGAGATATAAAAAAAAGACCTTCACAGGTCTTTTTTACATACAGTAACATATTTTGTGCTAATTATTCCCTTTGCCCTTATTGTTATCTTTTCCCGGTTTTTTATCATCATCTTTATCTTCTTTATCTTCTTTATCTTCTTTATCCGGTTTTTTATCATCATTTTTATCTGTTTTAGCCGGTTTTTCATCTTTTTCATTCTTTATTTCTTCTTTGAAGTTCTTCGGTTTAGAAAATGAAGAAATCTTTGTGTCTTCTAGGGATTGGGACATGATTGCCTGAAATATTATTGCCGGATGGTTTCCACCGGAGGTTACCATAACATGTTCGGGATCCGGCTTATCATAGCCCATCCAAACGGCGGTTACCAGCTCCGGAGTATATCCCACAAACCAGGCATCATTAACCCCTGCAATTTCTCGAAAATCTTCGTTTGAAGGCAGTTGGGTCGTGCCGGTTTTTCCTGCGGTTGGTCGATTTAGGGCAGCATTTGTTGCGGATCCTTCTTCAACGGCTCCCATTAACATTTGGGTCATGCTATAGGCATTTTCCGGTTCCATAACCTTCACGGACTTTTCAGCAACTTCCAATAAAACCTCCCCCGTATCAGTGGTAATTTTTGTTATGGCATGAGCTTCATTCATTTCACCTAAATTAGGAAACATACTGAATGCTTGTGCCATTTCCAGGGGAGAAACCCCCTCTGTGAATCCACCTAGCGCGATGCTTAAATTTTTATCGTCGGAATGCATTGGAATATGTGATTTTTCCAGAAAATCAATGCCCTGATCGATTCCCATTTCATCCAGTAATCCCACTGCCGCTACATTTTTAGAATGGATTACGGCTTCATACATGCTCACGCTGCCTTGGTAACTGTCATTGAAGTTCCTTGGAGCATAACCGTTAAAATCGGTGATCTCATCAATTAGCACTGAGTCGGGGTTATAACCATTCTCCAGTGCGGGGGCATACACAGCCAAGGGCTTTATGGAAGAACCCGGTTGCCTTTTCAACTCCGTTGCCCGGTTAAAGCCGCGGTAAAAGTGCTCTCCCCGATTCCCCAAAAGACCACGTATACCGCCGGTGGATGGATCGATGACAATGGCTGCACTTTGCAAAAGGACATCCCCGCTGCTTTCCGGAAACAACGCATCATTTTCATAGGTACTTTCGATGGCCCTTTGTACGATCGGGTCCATTTCCGTATAAATATATAACCCTCCGGTTAAAAGATATTCCTCATCAAACCCATGTTTATGAATCGCTTCTTCAATCACATGGTCAACATAACTGGGATATTCACCTCTTAGAGTACTTAATTCCCCATCTCTCAAAATAATTTCCTCATTTATGGCATGATCATATTCCTCTTCACTAATCACCTCTTGATCATGAAGCAAATATAAAACAAGATTTCGTCGTTCTTTGGCCTTCTCTTCGTTTTTAAAAGGAGAATAGTGGGTTGGCGCCTTGGGTAAGGCTGCTAACAGTGCGGCTTCCGGTAAATTAATCTCTTCGATATCCTTACCAAAATAAACTTGGGCTGCATTTTGAACGCCCCAAGTCCCTTCCCCAAAATAGATTTGATTTAAATACAACTCCAATATCTCTTCTTTGCTATACTGGCCTTCAATTCGATAGGCGGTAATGACTTCTTTAAATTTCCGGGTATAGGTCCGCTCGGAAGTAAGAAAAAGGTTTTTTGCCAATTGTTGAGTAAGGGTACTTCCCCCTTCAACGATCGAACCGGCACGAACATTTTGCCAAGCTGAACGGGCAATTCCCCTAAGGTCCACCCCTGAGTGCTCATAGAATCGCTGATCTTCAACGGCAACAATAGCCGCCAGTAATTCCTCCGGGATAGCTGATAAGGGCACAGGATCAAATTGGGCGGAGGATCGTTCCGATACGACCTCATCATTTTTATCAAAAATGTGTAGTGCCTTCGGCATAGGATTTTCCAATTGACTCAGATCCTCCTGATAGGCTCCCGCAACTAATACGGTCAAGGTTATGACCGCCGTAACCATAACTACCGCACAAAAAATGAGTAATCCCTGAATGCTTTTGCGCTTATTAAATTGAAATTTCATCTATTGTTTCACTTTCCTCTCGTTTTCAAATAGGATCTCTACTGATTGCTCCCCTGTTTTTCAAACAATAACAGTATTTCTTTGGTTCATCGGATATTTTATTTTGGATAATGGAACACAACTTGAAAATTTGTGATAAATTGCAGAAAACCATTTTCCCCACTTTCTCCAAATATGCTTCCCGGCTTTAGCACTCTAAAGACCTGAATAATACTGATTAAATTTGTCACTCTACACATTTGTATTGCTACATCAAAAGAGAACCGCCCTCTGTCCTATTTCCTTCTTTTAAAATCTAGAAGGTTTCACTGACTAAGTCCTTTGCCAAATCCTCCTGCCGACAAAGACTCAAGGCGTAATAAAAGAGGACAATTACTCCGTCCCTCTGTCCACTCTGTCCACTCTGTCCACTCGACTCTTTTTGTTTTGAGTATAGTTGAAAAACACGGTGTGTCCCCGAAATAGATTGATTAAATAAATCAGAACCCCAGAAGCTAAGAACATAGGCCAGATTTCCGACAAGTCTCCCCAACGGAGATACTGCAGGGTAAAGGTTACAAGCATATAGAAAAACACATAACCTAAGCTGCCGATGACAATTCCTCTTTTTATTGCACGGTTAGAAAAGGGATAAATATGAAACCACTCTTCATCCAATACCGCATTCCAAAGGGATAGACAGAACTCTTGGATAATGAAGAATACCAGTATATTTAAAATCATTTGTACCACGGTCACTTCGACGAAAGCCAGGGATACCAAATGGACCAAGGCGATTTTTATGAGTAGTGACAAGTTTCCTTTTCCTCTTCTCATACGTCTCTCGAAGGCCAGTAGCGCTGCACCTAATGGTCTGAAGGGTAAAATCTTCGTACCGCTGAAAATCTTTATTGTTCTTGAGGTATTAATTCCCCGACTTTTTTCTTCGGGAACCACTTGAATAATGGCTGATAGTCTTTGAGCCCGGCGATTGGTTTCTTCTGAGATCATTCTCGACCAGTGCAGGTCCCCTCTGTTTTTCTTACGGTCCGTCCACCAAAGAAGGGCTGTTAAAGCAGTAGACAGCAGGATAAATGCCATTCCCGCTCCTACACCCCTATCCCAATAAAAAACCCAAACAAAGGTTAATGAGAAAAAGAAAAAGCTATAAATAAATTGCACAATCCTTCGAATCCATCTCCCGTTGATTTGTTGGATGAAAAACCTGCCATTCATTCCTAGATAACGCCATAGAAGTCCTATGAATAAAAACCCCATAGGGTTTAGCGTTAAAATTTCAAGAACAACTAAAAGAGCCACCCAAATTCCCCAACTAAGAAGACCCAGTGCTCGGTTTAAAAAATGGGAGCGCTCAATAAATTTCTTTCCATACAAATTTAGAGGCGTTAAAAACAGTTCATCCGCCTCTTTTAGGTATCCGGTGTGTTTTCCTCCGCTGGCAACTTTCACAGAGAAAAAATATACAAGGTAGCTCCAGGGCTCCTGACGAA
>SLKF01000040.1 GCA_007134725.1 Clostridiales bacterium
CAAGGGCTTTTTTGCTATTTTTTGAAAATTTAAAAAAATTTAAAATTTCCTCCCTTAGGCAAATACCGCCGAAACTTTTTTTCATTTTTGCTGCTATTTTAAGTGACCCGGCATCTCTTCATTCTGAATTAAATCCCGGTAGTTCTCTCGTTTCACTATGATATTTGCCTCTTTAGCCGACAAAAGAAGTACCCCGGGCTTCGGAATTTTATTGTAGTGACTGGCCATGGAATAATTATAGGCACCGGTATTCTTCACCGCTAAAATATCCCCGGAATCCAAGGTTGGCACTTCCAAATCCCAGATTAGAATATCTCCGGACTCACAACATTTTCCTGCTATGGTTGCCACGTCAACCTTTTCTTCCAGCACTTTATTGGCTATCAGGGCATCGTACTTCGCTCCGTAAAGGGCCGGTCTTGGATTATCGGGAAACCCGCCGTCGATGCTGGCATAGGTTCGAATCCCCGGGATTTTTTTGATGGCCCCGATGGTATACAGGGTAATGCCCGCTTCTCCCACAATCCATCGTCCCGGTTCGATGATGATTTTCGGAACCGGAAGCTCAAATCCGCCGAAGACTTTTGTTACGCTTTCCATAATAAGCTCGGTAAAAAAAGAAATGGATTTTGTCTTTTCATCCCCCCGATACTGGATTCCAAAGCCACCCCCAACATTTAATTCCTGCAACTCCATTCCCTGATCCATTTTCAGCTCCTTGGCCAGCCTTCCGATTGTTTGAATGGCTCCATCGTATATATGATTTTCAAAAAGTTGGGAACCGATGTGAAAATGAAATCCTAAAAGGGTGATCCAGGGAGATTTCAAGGTGCTTTCCACAAGGGCCTTTAGACTATCCAGTTCCAGGGGGATCCCAAACTTTGAGTCTTTTTGTCCCGTCATAATGTATTTATGGGTTTTCCCTTCAATGGCCGGAGTAATGCGAAATAGACAATTAACCCTTTTCTCTTTTGCTTTTGCCAGGTATTCGATCAGGTTAACTTCCTCTTCGAAGTCCACGACGATTCGGCCCACCCCATAATCTATGGCCATTTCCAGCTCTTCCAAGGATTTATTATTCCCGTGAAAAATCACTTTTCCCATGGGAAAATCCGCTTCCTTTGCGATAAACAGCTCCCCTCCGGACACCACATCAAGACCCAAACCTTCGGATTCAATGATTTTACACATGGCTTTGGTTAAGAAGGCTTTGCTGGCATACACCGCTTCCGTATTTGGATAGAGGTCGAGAAATGATTCATGCACTGCCCGGCATTTCTCCCGGATCAGATCCTCGGAAACAACATATAAGGGAGTCCCATATTTTTTTGCTAAGTCTACGGTGTCAAATCCTTGAAAACTAAAATGTGTGTTCATATTCATTCCTCCTGAAATTTCTTTTCATCTATCATAGCATATTTGAATGTCCTTTTATCAAAAAATTCTTTCCCTATGATAACTTTTAACATTCTAGGGTAAATACATTGTAGAGTAATGTAAAGATTTTCAATACAAATGATAAGGAGCGATCACAATGAATATATCATTGAAAGGTATCAGCATTTTACAAGAAACCAAAGCCCTGCTTTTGCCGGTGTTCGAAAGAGAAGGCATTTACGGAGAGTCCTATCCTACCAATCTTAAAGAAGTTTTAGAAAAAAAAGCATCCAGAAAACTTTTCGAAGGTAAGAAAGATACCCTCAGTCTTCTGTCTTTCTATGAAGGAGAACTCCCCGAGACATTAATTCTTGTAGGTTTGGGCAAGAAAGAGGATTTCACTTTGGAGATTCTTTCTGCCAGCCTTGCAAAGGGATTTCAAAAGGCCAAATCTGAAAAAGCCGCTTCCCTAACCGTGGATTTGAGCGTATTAGAAGAAGTGATTCCCTTTGAAAAGATTCTGCCCGTCGTCGGCAAAACCTTTACCTTAGCCGATTATGAGTTCTTAAAATACCAACGGGAAAAGGAATCGGAAAATGAAAAAAGATCCAAGGAAGTAATGCAGGAAGTATACCTTTTTTCTAAGGATGAAGAACAGCTGTTGCTTCTGGAAAGTTTGCTCTCGGAAGGAATCCATGAGGGACTTAGCATTTGTATTGCCAGGGATCTGGTAAATGAGCCCGCAAATGTGCTGAATCCTTCAACCCTTGCCAGGGCCGCCCAGCATCAGGGAGAAATATTCGGTTTTTCCGTTATTGTAAAGGACGAAAAAGAGATTGAAGACTTAGGCCTTGAAGCTTTCTTAAACGTCGGTCGGGGTTCTAAAAACCGGCCAAAGCTCATTGTTATGAAGTATCATGGCAATGGCGAGAGTGATGAGGTCTACGGACTGATCGGAAAGGGACTTACCTATGATTCCGGTGGGTATTCCATTAAACCCACCGACGGCATGCTTACAATGAAAATGGATATGGGTGGTGCTGCGGCAGTCATCGGTGCCATGTCCGCCATTGCCAAGCAAGGCCTTAAAGTGAATATCACCGCTGTAATTGCCGCCTGTGAAAATATGATTTCCGGAGATGCTTTTCGACCCGGGGATGTCATCGGTTCCATGGCAGGGAAAACCATCGAAATTACCAATACCGATGCAGAAGGTCGCCTAACCCTTGCGGATGCCGTCACTTATGCGATTGAAAAAGAAGGGGCTAGCAAAATCATTGATATCGCCACCCTAACCGGGGCTGCTTTAGTGGCTATGGGTAAGGATATTACCCCTTATCTATCCAGCGATGAGGAAATGGCCAAAACCTTAGAAAAAGCCTCAGAGAATTCTTTGGAAAAAATCTGGCGCCTTCCCGCTGAAAAGAGTTACCTGGACCTTTTAAAGTCCGATATAGCCGACATTAAAAATTCCGGTCCCCGTTTAGCGGGAACCATCACCGCCGGCCTATTTGTTCAATCTTTTGCAAAGGATTTGCCCTGGATGCACTTGGATATCGCCGGTACCGCATGGGTGGATAAGAAAAAAGACCTCTGCCCTGTTGGGGGAACCGGTTCCGGTGCCGGGCTTTTGTATCATTATTTCAAACTGATCAATCAATAAACTTTCCCATAAAAAACACCCTGCCTCTTTCCAAAGAGCAGGGTGTTTTTTTATGGGATTATAAATAGTTTTTCAGTTCCTGAATATCATGAATTAACAGGTCCGCTTCTTTTAATTCTTCTCTTGTTCCATATCCATAGGTGCATCCAATGGTTTTTATCTGATTTTTCACACCGGAATCAATGTCTTTTTTCCGATCCCCGATCATCAAATGTTCCTCGGGAAACCGGCGGTAGACCTTGCCGAGGATCTCCTCCTTGGGAAGGTAGTTAAACCCCTCCGCCGTAAAAAAATCATCGAACACTTCTTCTAAGGGAAAGGCTTTTTGCGCATTCTTCAAATAGTTTTCTCCGCAGTTGCTGATAAACACAAGGGAATAGCCTTTGTTTTTTAAGTATCGTAAGGTTTCCAGGGCTCCCGGGTAAAGTTTTGCCTTCCCTTGGTCCACCAGTTTCTCCATTTCCTGACCGATGATCCTCCCGGCCTGGTTTTGCACCTCTTTTGAGAGCTGAGGCATATACTCTTCCCACATTTCCTCCCGGATAAGTCCCAAAAATCCGGTTACTTCCCGGTCGGAAAGATCTTTTTTCTGAAGATGCCCTTTTTCAATAAGAAAGTCCTGGGCCTTTCGAAAAGCCGGAATATAAATTTTCTCACTAAAGTGAATCGTCCCGTCGTAATCAAAGAACAAGGTCTTAATATTTTGAAACATGTCCTTCCCTCCCGTCTTAAAACTAGGCAGACCGGTCTTTCAAAAGAGGTTTAGGGAAGTTCCCTTAATAAGTTGGCCATTTCTATTGCTGTCACCGCAGCATCAAACCCTTTATTTCCGGCTTTGGTTCCTGCCCGTTCAATGGCCTGCTCTATGGTATCTGTGGTCAGCACGCCGAAAATAATGGGTACTCCCGTATCCATGGAAGCATTGGCAATCCCTTTGGATACTTCACTGGACACGTAATCAAAATGAGGTGTTGCTCCTCGAATCACCGCACCGAGGCAAATTACCGCATCGTATTTTTCGCTTTTCGCTAATTTCTGTGCCACCAGGGGCATTTCAAAAGCTCCCGGGGACCAGATAATATCCATGTTTTCATCTTTTCCTCCGTGTCGTTTCAAGGCATCCAAGGCACCGGATAGAAGCTTTCCTCCAATAAATTCGTTAAATCTTCCCACCACAATCGCAAATTTCTGATCTTGTACAATTAATTGTCCTTCATAGGTTTTCATGTTATTTTTCCTCCTTTGGGGGTTTTTTAGAATAATGGGTCATATGTTCCATTTTTTCCTGTTTGGTGTGTAAATAAAAAGCGTTTTCATCATGGGCATCCATCTCGATGGGCACTCGTTCCACAATTTCGATGCCGTAACCGGAAAGACCATGGATTTTTTTAGGATTATTGGTCATCAATCGTATTTTTTTCACACCCAAGTCCTTGAGTATTTGGGCGCCGATGCCGTATTCCCGTAAATCATCGGGAAATCCTAAGGCCCGGTTGGCTTCCACGGTGTCCATGCCTTGATCCTGTAATTCATAAGCTCGTAATTTATTGATCAGTCCGATGCCTCTACCTTCCTGTCGCATATAAACCAGTACGCCTTTTCCCTCTTTTTCAATGTTCTGCATGGCTTTGTTGAACTGATCTCCACAATCACAACGTAGAGATCTAAAGGCGTCCCCGGTAAGGCATTCCGAGTGGACGCGAACCAGTACCGGCTCTCCATCGGAAACATCGCCTTTTACCAAGGCTACATGGTGTTCTCCATTTAAGGCGTTAATATAGCCATAGACTTCAAAATGTCCGTTTTCTGTAGGCATATCCGCTACTGTCATTCGGTTTACCAAGGTTTCGGTTTTGCTTCGATAGGCGATTAAATCCGCAATGGTGATCAGCTTTAAATCATGTTTTTTTACATAGTCGATTAACTCCGGTACCCTTGCCATGGTGCCGTCCTCATTCATGATTTCACAAATGAGCCCTGCCGGTTGCAGCCCTGCCATCCTTGCCAGATCCACGGCGGCTTCCGTATGCCCTGCCCGCTTTAAAACGCCCCCTTCTTTTGCCCCTAAGGGGAAAATATGTCCCGGTTTGTTAAAATCCAAAGGGGTGGCCTTAGGATCCACCAGCCGCTGTATGGTCATGGCCCTTTCCAGTGCGGAAATGCCCGTGGTGGTGTTTCGGTCGTCCACGGATACGGTAAAGGCGGTCTCATTAGGATCGGTGCTGTTTACCACCATCGGCAGGATATCCAATGCTCTTAAGCGTTGCTTCTCCATGGGTACACAGATCAGCCCACGGCCATAGGTGGCCATAAAATTCACGTGTTCCGTGGTGGCTTTTTCCGCCGCCATTAATAAATCTCCTTCATTTTCCCGGTTCTCATCATCTACTACCACGATCATTTTCCCATTTTTGATATCTTCAATGGCTTCTTCAATGGTATTGAATATCGTCATTTTCATCATCCTTTATCTCTTATTGGATTTTTGATTCTTTACTTTAATATCCCAGTTGTTTCAGCCGTTCAATGGTAAGCCCTTCACTCTTGGTTCCCAGGGGCTTTTGGGATCCTTCCGCCCCATCTCCCATGGATTCATCCTTGGAAGTCGTCATAAATTTTTCAATGTATTTTCCTACCATGTCACATTCGAGATTTACCATTGCCCCGAGGGGTTTTTTCAACAGGGTGGTATCCTCTCCGGTTAAAGGAATAATGGATACTTCAAAACCCTTATGGTCCACCGTTGCCAGGGTAAGGCTGGTCCCGTCAATAGCGATAGATCCCTTGGGAATCATATATCGAAGGAGGTTTCGATCACAGTCTACCCGAATCCATGTAGCGTTTTTTTCTTTGCGATATTTTGAAATTTTTCCCATACCGTCAATATGTCCCGAAACCATATGCCCTCCAAAACGGTCTCCTGCGGCCATAGCTCTTTCCAGATTTACGGCATCTCCTACTTTTAAGTCTCCCAAATTACTTTTTCTTAAGGTTTCGGGCATAACATCGGCTCGAAAACGGTCCCGGCTGAAATCCACCACCGTTAGACATACACCGTTGGTACTGATGCTGTCTCCCAACTTTACATCTTCCAATACTTTTTTTGCTTTTACATTCAGCTGGAAGGCGTCTCCACCTTTTTCTATGGAAAGCAAACA
>SLKF01000005.1 GCA_007134725.1 Clostridiales bacterium
CATAAATATTCAGAAAGGAGGATACAGTTAGAATTTTCAGTCGAATTACGTTTGTCCCAAGATCAATATCAAAATCAGATAGAGGAGGCAACAAATTTGAGTAAAAATCAGAATGTGGAAAATGGATTTTTCGAAAAAACCTTTAAGTTAAAGGAACACGGAACCAATGTTAAAACCGAAGTTTTAGCAGGAATTACCACCTTTATGACCATGGCTTACATATTAATTGTAAACCCGGATATTCTATCAGCAGCAGGTATGGACTTCGGAGCGGTATTTACCGCGACGGCAATATCATCGATTATTGCGACCTTAGTAATGGCCTTTTATGCAAATTATCCCTTTGCACTGGCACCGGGTATGGGACTAAACGCATTTTTCGCCTTTACGGTGGTTTTAGGGATGGGATATTCATTTCAATTTGCTTTAACCGCAGTTCTTATTGAAGGAATTATTTTCCTTATATTAACATTCTTTAATGTTCGAGATAAAATTGTGGATGCGATTCCAATCAATCTAAAGCATGCCATCTCTGTAGGTATTGGACTGTTTATTGCTTTTATCGGTCTTCAAAATGCAGGAATTATTGTTCCTTACGCAGCGACTTCGGTTACCCTTGGTGATATGACCAGTGCTTCAGCAATCGTTGCAGTTATTGGTATTATTATCACCGGAGTATTATTGATTAAAAACGTAAAAGGAGCTTTACTACTGGGTATTTTAATTGCAACCGCCATCAGTATTCCCCTTGGAGTAACTTCTTTACCGACTGGAATTATCAGTGCCCCTCCATCACTAAGACCCATCGCTTTTCAATTTGTAGGTTTTAGTGAAATCTTTTCATGGGACATGGTCGTGGTGTTAGTGACCTTCTTGATCGTTGATATGCTGGATACCATTGGAACCCTTGTGGGAGTTGCCTCAAAAACCAACATTTTACGAGAAGATGGATCCCTTCCAAAAGCAAAAGAAGCATTATTTGCAGACGCAATTGGTACTACTGTCGGAGCCTGTCTAGGAACCAGTACCGTAACCACTTATGTAGAAAGTGCTGCGGGAGTTGCTGAAGGTGGAAGAACCGGTCTTACTGCTCTATCCACTGCAGGAATGTTCTTAGTAGCCTTACTGTTCTCGCCGGTATTTTTAATCGTACCGGGAGCGGCTACGGCCCCTGCCCTTGTACTGGTAGGACTATTCATGATGAGCCCGATCCAAAAAATTGATCTTTCCGATTATACGGAAGCCATTCCCGTATTCCTGGCGATCATCATGATGCCTCTTTCTTACAGTATTGCAGAAGGGATCATCTTTGGTCTTACTTCCTATGTTTTCTTAAAAATGTTAACAGGAAAAGCCAGACAAGTTTCCCCTATTGCCTATATATTAGTAGTTATTTTTATTGCCAGTTTTCTTATTTAAGAATTAAAAAAACTGTATCCGATTTAAGGTGATGACCTCCCTGCTAAAATTTTTAGCAGGGAGGTTTTCTTTTTTTGTGCATAATACACAAATTCATTGGGTATAAAAAAGAGAAAGCTAAAAAACTTCAGATAATCTCATGTATAAAAAACAGGGGAAAAGTGTCAAAATAGTATAAGAGATCTGAATATTGTCAGCGTACTAAGAAATAGAAAAAATGATTTCTAAAAAGGAGGCATTTTTTGATGTATGATATTGAAAAAACCTATAAACCCAGATCCATAAGTTCCTTATTGGATGCCATGGAAGAAACCGGGCAGGAGGGAAAAATCATTGCGGGAGGCACCGATGTGGTGGTGAAGCTCAGAGACGGTGCATTAACCTCAAAAGCGCTTATCGATATATCCGGCCTAAAGGAAATGCAGTTTATTCGAGAAATCGAGGGTAAAGTACAGATCGGAGCCGGAACAACCTTTAGTGACATTGAGGAACATGATTTATTCGACGGAAGATTAAAGGGTCTCAAAGAAGGGGCCATGGAAGTGGGCTCCCCGCAAATTCGAAATGCAGGAACCCTGGGAGGGAATATTTGCAACGCTTCTCCCGCAGCAGACACGGTTCCCCCACTACTGGCACTGGATACCACAGTTGTGCTGTGCAGCAAGAAAGGTCTTCGGAGCATGAAATTAGAAGAATTTTTTCTGGGAAAAGGGAAAGTAGATCTGGTCCCCGGAGAATTCTTATATTATATAGAGTTTGAACAGATGACCCGGGAACAAGGGTTGGGATTTGAGAAGCTGGGGCCGAGAAAAGCCTTGGCCATATCCAAAATTTGTACGGCGGTCTTTATAGACTTGGATCAGGATTTAATGATTAACAATATCCGCATAGCCAATGGATCCTTAGGACCCAACAGTCTTCGGGAGCGAGAGGTGGAGAATATCCTGAAAGGGGAAAAACTAACGGAGGCGTTGAAAGAAAAAGCACAAATTAAATTTAAAGAGGTCATTAATCGTCGTCTCAAAGGACGACGGGATGTGGATTTTAAAGAAGAAGCCATTCGGGGGATTTTTAGAGAAGCCCTGGAAAAGAGCATCGAAAGAGCTATGGAAAAATCGAAAGAGGGGATACAATGAAAACCATAAATCTGAAAATAAACGGAAGAAAGAGGCAAATCGAAATTGAGGAAAATGAACGATTGTTGGACATCATTCGAGAAGGATTTCATTTGACCGGGACAAAGGAAGGCTGCGGAGAAGGAGAATGCGGGGCTTGTAGTGTTCTTCTAAACGGGAAGTTGGTGAACGCCTGTATGATTATGGCCTTTCAAGCGGAGGATTCGGAAGTGATCACCATTGAAGGGTTAGGGGAAAATGAAAAGCTCGATCCGATTCAACAGGCTTTTATAGATACCGGTGCCGTGCAGTGTGGTTTTTGCACACCGGGAATGGTGCTTTCGGCCAAGGCTCTGCTAATGAAAAATCCGACCCCCACAAAACAGGAAATTCGACGGGGAATATCGGGAAATCTTTGTCGGTGTACCGGTTATGAAAAGATTGTCGAGGCTGTGGAATTGGCAGCTAAACGAATAGCTGAAACGGATTAGAAATCCTTAGGAAAGGAGTGAGATTATGGCGTTTAAAGTGATAGGAGAAAATGTGCTTCGGGTAGACGGGCACACAAAGGTTACCGGTGGAGCAAAATACCCGGCAGACCTAGCGTTGGAGAATATGTTGTATGGCAAAACCCTGCGATCCACAAAGGCCCATGCAAACTTTACCATAGATACGAAAAAAGCGGAAAATATCCACGGGGTAGTAGGGGTATTGACGGCGAAAGATATTCCTGGAAAAAATTGTCACGGAGTACTGTTTAAAGATCATGAAGCGATCTGTGAAAGCAGAGTACGACGAATCGGAGATCCTATGGCCGTAGTCATCGCAGAAAGTGAAAGAATCGCCGAAAAAGCCTTGGAAAGCATTGAGGTAGCCTACGAAGAATTGGCGGCGGTATTTGATCCGGAAGAAGCGATGAAAGAAGAGGCTCCAAAGATTCATGGGGAAGACAATACGGTCTTTCATTTTAAAATTCGAAGAGGCAATGTGGACAAAGCCTTTGAAGAAGCCGCTGTCATTGTGGAGGACACCTATTATACGGGAGCGGTGGATCATGCCTTTTTACAACCGGAAGCCGGGATTGCCTATGAAGAAGAGGACGGAACCCTTACGGTGATTGCAGCAACCCAGTACCCTCATTTCGACCGTATGGATATTGCCGGTGCTATGGGAATGGAAGAAGAAGAGATTCGAATTATCAATCCTGCTGTGGGTGGAGCCTTTGGAGGAAGAGAAGATCTGACCCTGCAAATTCATCTTGCGGTAGCCGCAAAGAAGTTTAAGCGGCCGATCAAAATGGTATATGATCGTAAAGAGTCTTTTCTGGCTCATTGCAAGCGGCATCCCATTACCATGCACTGCAAAACCGCAGCAGATAAGGACGGAAAATTATTAGCGTTGAAAACACGCATTGTGGGGGATACGGGAGCCTATGCTTCCTGGGCGGTCAATGTTCTTCGAAAAGCCGGGGTTCATATCACGGGACCTTATGAAATTCCCAATGTATGGGTGGATTCCTATGCAGTATATACAAACAATCCTTTTGCCGGTGCCATGCGAGGCTTTGGGGCAACCCAGCCCCCCATTGCCCATGAACAGCAAATGGACCGAATCGCAGAAAAACTGGGGATGGATCCCTTTAGTATCCGTAGAAAAAATCTGTTTACCTTGGGTTCTAAAACCGCGACGGAACAGGTATTAAGAGAAAGTGTGCCCCTGGGCCGATGCCTCGATGCCTTAGAGGCGGCCATGAACGAGAAACCCCTTCCCGATGAGAATATCAACTATCTGGAAGACTTAAAAGAGCGACAGGCAAAGAAGGAGGGAGCTTGGAATGAAAAAAACCGGTAAAGGAATCGGTATTATGTTTTATGGAACGGGATATGGAAACGGCTATCCCGATATATCCCGAGCGAAGGCGAAAATCGATACCGATGGACGGTTCACCATATCTTCCGGTGCCTGTGAGGTAGGCCAGGGTGCCAAAACCTCCTTGGCCCAGATTCCTGCAGAGATCCTGGGGATTTTAACAAAAGAGGTAATATTTGATCATGAAGATACGAAAACCACACTGGATGCGGGAACCTGTGCGGCCAGTCGTCAGACCTATAATACGGGAAACGCTATGAAAATGGCCAGCGAATCTTTAAAAAGAATCCTGGAAAGCAAAGCACGGGAGATCTTGAATCTTTCCGAAGAGGAACCATTGGTTTTTGACAATCATGAAGTTATCGTGGAAGGGGATCCGTCAAAGCGCATTTCTTTTAAACAAATTGCAAATACTGCTGATGTAGGAGACTTAGAAGTGGTAGAAATTTTTCAAGCGGTTACGACAAAAATGAACGAAGAAACCGGAGAAGGAAACCCCTATTGGCCTTATACCTTTGGGGCCTGCGGTGTGGAAGTAGTGGTGGACACGGAAACCGGAACCCTGGATATATCCAAGGCCATTTTGGTGCAGGATGTGGGACGGGCGGTAAATCCCAAACTCATAGAAGGGCAAATGGACGGGGGCTTCGCCATGGCCCAGGGGTATGCCCTGTTGGAAGATTTAAACATTGTAAAGGGTGAAATCAAACATCATAATTTCACGAAATACTTAATTCCCACCGCCCTGGATGCGGTAGAGGTAAAAAAAATCATCGTGGAGGATCCGGAATCCTCGGCACCCTTTGGTGCAAAGGGAATCGGAGAACCGGTGATGATTCCTGTAGCCCCGGCAATCTTAAATGCTATTTATGATGCGGTAGGGGTTCGAATTACGGAAATCCCTGTAACCCCGGAGAAGTTATTAAAAGCCATTAAGGAGGTCGGGTAATGAAGTCAAGCAGTGGAAATTCCGAGAATAAAAAGAAACTGAAAAAACGAATTGACACGGCAGCGGGTCGAATAAAAGCCTCCACGGTTTTTAAAAACGGGAAAATCATTAATGTGTTTACCGGGGAGATCATTGAAGGGGATGTTGCCGTCGTTGACGGGGAAATTGTGGGCATCGGCAATTACTCCGGGGTAGAGGAGATCGATTTAAAGGGCAAGTATTTAGCTCCGGGCTTAATTGATGGGCATGTGCATATCGAATCCTCCATGGTTTCTCCCAGGGAATTTATGCGTGTGGTCTTACCCAAGGGAACCACCAGCATCGTGGCAGACCCCCACGAGATCGCCAACGTAAGAGGCCTGGAAGGGATTCGTTATATGATGGATTCCAGTCGGGATTTACCGATGAATTTTTATTTTGTCCTGCCCTCCTGTGTACCCTCCACGGAATTTGAAAATTCGGGAGCCAAGCTCTTAGCCGAGGATTTAAGCACCTTAATTGACCGAGAAGATGTTTTGGGACTGGGAGAGTTGATGGACTATCCCGGAGTAATTCAGGGAAGGGACGACATTCTGGATAAAGTCTTGATTGCCAAGGATAAGATTATCGACGGCCATGGTCCGGAAATAAAGGACCACGAACTGAACGCCTATCGAATGGCGGGGGTGAGAACAGAACATGAATGTTCTACCGTAGAGGAGATGCAAAATCGGCTGCGACTGGGGATGTATGTACTGATTCGGCAGGGCTCCGCTGCAAGGAATTTGGAAGTCTTAATTAAAGG
>SLKF01000026.1 GCA_007134725.1 Clostridiales bacterium
AATGAAGGACCTTTTCTATGGGGTGACGCTCGGTTCTGTTTCCATCAAACTTCACTTCATCGGCTTCCCGGTGCTTATCCGATAATTCATCAGGAATTTCATCCGCCAAATAGCCCATAGCCATCAGGGAAATGACTTCCATATCTTCGGGAATCCCTAAAATTTTTCTCGTCTTGCTTGGACTGTACCCCGCTACTAAGTGGGCGTGTATTCCCATTTCCATAGCTTTTAACAGCATAAATCCCGTAGCCATTCCCGTATCAAATTGATGGTAGACCCGACCTTTGATTACACAGTCAAAATCTTTATGGGAAACGATGGCAATAATTACCGGGGCCAGCTTCATCCAGTAGTTTCCATCTGCAATGGCAGGATACAGCTTTTCAAGGTCCTCCCTGGTATCCACCACAACAAATCTCCAGGGTTGATTATTAAAGCAGGAAGGTGCCAGGGTTCCCGCCCCCACTATTTCTTCAATTTTTTCCCGTTCAATGGGATCCTTTTTAAAACTTCGATAGGACATACGGTTTTCAATTGCTTTTGTTGTTTTCATTATTTATTACTCCCTTCTGTGGAATCGGCTTCTATTTTTTAAAACCAACCGATTCTTGATCTAATCCTAATTATACCCAGTCCATTCTTTATTAACCAGTCTTCCCCGGTCTTTGCATTTTTGCAGTTTTTTCCTCTTTGTGTAGGTTTTTATTCCGTTTTTTGAAATCCTTATCCCCCATTTATCGATATACTTTGAATTTTTTAAGTTAATATAAAATTTTTTAGAAAAAATGCAGATTTTCTTAGTCATCTAGCTTATACTATAAGGGAAGAATATTTTTTTAACACAGTAACTTGTCTAGGCTAATTTCAAAGGAGGAATAGAACAATGGATTTAAAGAAAATGAAACGGGAAACACAAATCACCTATGCAGCACCTTGCAAAACTACGGGGTCTCATATTCAGCCTCTTTACCAGACTTCAACCTTTGTATTTGATAGCGCGGAGCAAGGGGCCGCCCGATTCGCCGGGGAAGAGTCCGGCTATATTTATTCCCGTCTGGGAAACCCTACCGTACGGTGTTTAGAAGAAAAAATGGCTTTACTGGAGGAAGGGGAAGACGCCACGATTTACGGTTCCGGTATGGCCGCAGTAAGCGCTTCGATTTTAGCCTTTGTAGAACAGGGTGACCATATTGTAGCCCAGCAGTGTCTGTATGGATGTACTCACAGTTTTCTCAGTGAAATCGTAAAAAAATGGGGAATTGAAGTAACCTTTGTAAACGATGCTTCTGATCCGGAAAACTTCAAAAAAGCTATGCGACCCAATACAAAAATTATTTATATCGAGTCTCCGGCTAATCCCGTGATGCAACTGACGGACATTAAGGCCTGTGCGAAAATTGCCCATGACAATGATGCAAGACTGATTATTGACAATACCTACATGACTCCCTATTTGCAAAGACCCCTGAATCTGGGTGCGGATATTGTTCTGCACAGTGCCACAAAGTATATCAATGGCCATGGAGATGTGGTTGCGGGAATCCTTGTTGGAAGCAAAGAAGATATGGATACCATCCGTATGACCACGCAAAAGGACCTTGGGGGAATCACCAGTCCCTTTGATGCCTGGTTGATGCAACGGGGTATTAAAACCTTGGCCCTTCGAATGAGAGAACATGAAAAGAATGCCATGGAAGTGGCAAAGTTCTTGGAAGTCCACCCAAAGGTGAAAAACATTTTTTATCCCGGACTGCCTTCTCACCCACAACACGAACTGGCGAAACAACAGGCCGACGGTTTTGGGGGCATGATCGCCTTTGAATTACATGGCGGCTTGGAAGCCGGGAAAGTCCTGATGAACAATATTGAGATTTTCCATTTAGCCGTAAGTTTAGGTACCGTGGATTCCCTGATTCAGCACCCCGCATCCATGACCCACTCTCCCATATCCGAAGAAGATCGCCTAGCCGCAGGGATCACCAACGGCTTGGTCCGGGTTTCTGTAGGCATTGAAAATGTCGAGGACTTAATTGGCGCATTGGACCGGGCATTAGCTTTGGTGTAAGCTTTTGATTATTATAACTTGAATGAACTTGAATGAACTTAAAGAATAAAAAAACTAGACATCCCTGGATGTCTAGTTTTTTATTTCCTGATATATTGCATTAAATTCTTCAAAAGTCAGGGACTGTTCCCCGTCGGATAAAGCTTTCTCCGGATTCGGGTGGACCTCTACCATAATCCCATCGGCTCCCGCGGCGAGGGCCGCTTTGCACATGGGAAGAATCAATTCTTTTATTCCGGTACCGTGACTGGGGTCTGCAATAACCGGAAGTCCCGTTTCTTTTTTTATGATCGGTATGGCGGCGATATCCATGGTGTTACGGGTGTAGGTATCAAAGGTTCGAATTCCCCGCTCACACATGATAATATTATCGTTCCCAGCTCTTCTAATATATTCACTGGCCTTAATCCACTCTTCTATGGTAGCGGACATTCCCCGTTTTAAAATGATGGGTTTATCCTGAGCTCCCACGGTTTGAAGCAGCGTGTAATTATGCATATTTCGGGATCCTATTTGAAGAATATCCACCGCATCATAGACCGCTCTCAGGTCCTTTCCGTCCATCACCTCCGTGGAGGTAATAAGGCCCGTCTCTTTTTTCACCGCTTTCATGATCTCTAAAGCTTCATGGCCTAAACCCTGAAAACTGTCCGGGGAAGTTCTCGGCTTAAAAGCTCCGCCTCGAAAGTTTTTCACCCCTACACGCTTTAAAAATTTTGCGGTAGCCATGGCCTGTTCTAAACTCTCAATGGAACAAGGCCCTGCAATCACCAATTTTTCAATCCTGTTTTTTTCTTCCATACTTTCACCTCTACAAAAGGGGACAGAGGGACGGAGTAATTGTCTCCTCTGTTCCTATTACTTTTTCATATTTTTCGCTTCTTCTTTCCTAATCCTATGGTTTCATCATCACCGAATCAATTCCTGTCTAAGATAATATACTATGATTCGGAAAAATTATCAAGTTTTCCCTAACCCTTTTTCAAGTAGGCCATTCCGTCAGGGTGAATACCGACTTTTACCCGCTTAATCTCCTCTAAGGTATCTACATCTATAAAAGAAATATCGTTGGTTTTATTATTGGCTACAAAGGCCATGGACCCGGACTCGTTAAAGCAAACCCCACCGGGCCAGATACCGATGGGAATCCGTTTGATTTCCCAAGGCACTTCCTCACCTTTCATATTATGCTTTGTATCAATCACCGATACATCTCCGGAAAAACGATTGGGAATCAGGGCATAGCGCCCATCGGGAGAAAATACGATTCGTATCGGACAGTCCCCAATTCGTCTTTTAAAGTCGGGTTTCAGAGTTTTTCGATTCACTACATATAAGGTATTATCCTCTTGATTTGCCACATAAACGTATTTTCCCTCTCTGGAGCAGGCCACCCCTTCCGGTCCCTTACCTACGGGAAAATGCCCGGTGATTTCTTCCTTCTCCACATCGATGATCGTTACATTATCAGAACCGATGTTGGGAACATACAAGGTTTTTCCGTCGGGAGAAGGCTCCACCATATGGGAGAGTCCCTGGAATGTGGGAAAGACTTTCTCTATTTCATCGGTTTTGGTATCAATGATAAAGATTTTTTCACTATAGGTGGAAGCCACATATAATTTACTGTCCTCTTGAACCAAGTCCAAGCCGTGGGGAAAGTTAAAATCTTCATGGGTAATTCTTTTTATAATTTCCAAACGTTCATTATCAATAACGTCAATGGTGTTACCCAAGGAGCAGGTCACATAGGTTTTCTTTTTGTCCTTCGTTACCACCACTTCATGGGGATTGTGATCGGTTACAATCTTTTTTACCTCTTCGCCCTTTTCAATATCCACAAAGGAAATGCTGTCTTCGTCTTTGTTCAATACGATTAAGTACTCAATCATCAAAAAACCTCCTTTAGTATTATAAATCCGATTCGTAAAAAGTATTTCGTAAATCTAATTATATCATTTCTTTCATTTTCCGTCAGTAGCGATGGGGAAATTCCCTTGATAAACCTTAGCACGTCCAATAGTCATCCTATTTGTTGCAAAATGCTTAAGAGGACAATTACTCCGTCCCCCTGTCCTTCGGTTGTTTTTATACAAAAAAAGGACAGAGCGGACAATTACTCCGTCCCTCTGTCCTTCCTCTGTCCTTTTTCTAAACTCGTTTCACGGCGATGCCGGTGAGGTGATCGTTTAGGTTGTATTCTTCTTCGCATTTTTTGTCGGTGTACTCCAGTTGTAAGGCCAGGGTTTCTTTTTTGATGTAGTCCTGATGCTTTTCTACGGCTTTTTGAATTTCTTCATCTCCGCAGTAGGTGATTTCGATGTTGTCCAGTACTTCAAATTCCTGGTTCTTTCGAATTTGCTGTACCTTCGAGACAAATTCTCTGGCATAGCCTTCATCAATCAAATCCTGGTTTAATGAGGTATCCAGAATGACAAACTTGGTGCCCTCCATCTCTACGGTAAAGCCTTCCTTTGCGGTAATGTTGATTAAGAGATCTTCTTCCGACAACGTGATCTTTTCGCCGTCCATTTCCACTTCCAGGAATCCTTCACTTTTCACTTTTTCCACGGCTTTGTCGGGATCCATGGCATTTAAAACTTTAGGAAGGGCTTTGATTTTTCCTCCCAGTTTGGGTCCCGCCACCTTGAAGTTGGGCTTTAGGCTGAAGTTCATATATTCGTTTAGGTTCTCGGTAAACTCCACTTCTTTGATGTTTAACTCTTCTTTCAGTAGGGGAGTGAGGCCGTTGATTAAATCTTTCTTTCTTCCGTCTACGATGATTTTATTTAAGGGTTGTCGTACCTTTAATTTGGATTTCTCCCTGGTGGCCCGTCCAAGACCGACCAAATCCCGAACCAGGTCCATAGGCTCTTCCACCTCTTTTTGTACTAAGCTCTTGTCCATTTCCGGATAGTCCGCAAGATGTACCGATTCTTCTCCGGTTAAACTCTGATAAAGTTCATCGGCCATAAAGGGGGCGAAGGGTGCCATCAGTCTGGCGACACCGTCTAAAATCTCATAGGTGGTGTTGTAAACCGCCTTCTTGTCATCGGTTAATTCCGAGGCCCAAAATCTTCGTCTGGCTCGTCGGATATACCAGTTGGACAGATCTTCGTTCACAAAATCCTGGATTTTTCGAACGGTTTTGGTCAGGTCGAATACGGCTAATTCCTGATCCACTTCTCCGATCAAGCTGTTGTATTTTGATAAGATCCACTGATCCAGTTCCGGTCGATCTGTATATTCCACGAAGAATTCCTTCGGATTAACGCCGTCGGTATTGGCATACAGCGTAAAGAAGTTGTATACATTCTCCAGGGTTCCGAAGAACTTGCTTTTTACTTCCTTGAGTCCTTCAATATCAAATTTCGTAGGGGTCCAGGCCGGGGATACATACAGTAAGTACCACCGCAATGCATCGGCACCGTATTTTTCAAATAAAGTAAAAGGATCCACGGTGTTGCCTTTGGATTTGGACATTTTCTTTCCTTCTTTATCTAAAATCAGGTCATTCACCAATACATTTTTATAGGGGGATACCCCTTTGACAAAGCTGGAAATTGCAAGCAAGGAGTAAAACCATCCTCGGGTTTGGTCAATGCCTTCGCAGATAAAGTCTGCAGGGAATAACTCGTCAAAGTTTTCTTTGTTTTCAAAAGGATAATGATGCTGGGCAAAGGGCATGGCTCCGCTGTCAAACCAGCAGTCAATAACCTCTTCAACCCGGTTCATGGTGCCGCCGCACTGATCGCAGTGCAGGTGCACATCATCCACATAGGGTCGATGCAGTTCAATATCCTCACCGATCTCTTCCACGGCTCTTTCCTTAAGCTCTGCCCGGGATCCGATGGAGGTTTTGTTTCCGCATTCACAGGTCCAAATATTTAGGGGGGTTCCCCAATAACGGTTTCTGGAGATGGCCCAGTCGTTCAGGTTCTCCAACCAGTTACCGAAGCGTTTTTCTCCCACATAATCGGGATACCAGTTCACACTGTTGTTGTTTTCGATTAACCGGTCTTTAATCCGGGTCATTTCAATATACCAGCTGGGCTTTCCGTAATA
>SLKF01000238.1 GCA_007134725.1 Clostridiales bacterium
TTATTAACCCTCCCTCCGATAGCAACCAATGTGCTTTTTCCATAGCGTTTTCGCCATTATGCAAGTGGGATAAACACCTAGTTATTATACCGTACATTTCTTTCTTATGCAAGTGTATTTTTAAATGTCCCTATGCAAGGCTAACAGCTAGGAGAAGACTGCTTTAATTAGCCCGGAGGCCACTGCATAAATCGTCCCCCCAAAAGATGAAAATGAAGATGATTTACGGTTTGTCCACCGTTGTCCTTGCAGTTATTTACCACACGGTAGCCCTTCCCAAGGTCCTTATCATCGGCAATTTGCTGAATGGTTTGAAAAATTTCCGGTAAAAGCTGTTGTTGATCCTCTCGTTTCATCTCTTGAATGTTCGGGATATGTTTTTTTGGAATCACCAGTATATGGGTCGGGGCTTGAGGATTTACATCTTCAAAGGCCAGTACCTGATCGTTTTCAAAGACCACTTGAGTGTCTATTTCCTTGTTTACAATTTTACAAAAAATGCAATCCTTAGTAAACACCTCCTTTTACTAACCTATTCGACACCGGGCAAAAAATTCCTTCTTTTCTTCTTTGATATCCAGAATTTTAACTCGGTGTACTTTTTTAGAATAATCCTTGTTCGATACTCCTTTAACCTTAACATAGCGGGTGGTAAATCCGGTACTTATTTTTTCTACCGGGTCAAAGCTCTCAAAGAGAACTTCTGCAACGGTTCCGATAAAGGATTCCATATATTCTTTTTTCAAGCGCTCTCCCAGGGCGATCAGCTTTTCGCTCCGAAGTTGTTTGATATTGCCCTTAATCTGATCTTTATATTTCGCCGCGGGGGTACCTTTTTTTGGTGAATACTTAAATACATGGATTTCCGAGAATCCTAAAGATTCCACAAGGTTATAAGTATCCTCAAAGTCTCTATCCGTCTCGCCGGGAAAGCCCACAATCACATCCGTGGTCAGTGCGGGGTTTTCAAAGTACCGTCTTATCAACGTAATTGCCTGATCATATTCTTTTTCGGTGTATTTTCGATTCATCCGCTTTAATACGGGATCCGAACCGCTTTGCAATGACAGATGAAAATGGGGACAAAGTTTATCAACCTTCTGCAACTCTTTTAAGAAGGGTTCGTTTATAAGGTTCGGCTCAAGAGAACTTAACCGGATCCGAAGGATGCCGGGAATCTTATTGATTTCTTGAATAAGCTCTAAAAAGTAATTTGCCTCGTCTAAATCTTTCCCATAGGAGGCGATATGAATCCCGGTCAGGACCACTTCCTGATAATTGGCCTTTGCCAGACGGTTTACTTCTTCTAATACCAATTCCTTGTTTCGGCTACGGATGTTTCCTCTGGCATAGGGAATAATGCAGTAAGTGCAATATTGATTGCAGCCTTCCTGTATTTTAATAAAGGCTCGGGTTTTTCCTTCGTATTCCGTTAGGGAAAGATCTTCAAATTCATAGACCTGCATAATATCCCCTACAAATTGGCCTCTCCGGTCCTCATCTTTGTTCTCCACCAGACGAACAATCTCCTTTCGCCCATGGGTACCAATGACGATATCCACCCCTTCTAAGTTTTCCACTTCCTCCGGGGCCACCTGGGCATAACAACCGACCACTGCCACCACGGCGTCGGGGTTCATATTTTTCATCTTCCGAATAAACTGTCTTGATTTACGGTCTCCCACATTGGTTACAGTGCAGGTATTGATTACATACACATCGGCAAAATCCTTATCCGTGACGATTTCGTAATCCGCATTTTTAAAAAGTTCCATCATCGCATGGCTTTCATATTGGTTCACCTTACAACCTAGGGTGTGAAATGCTACTTTTTTCAATCTTTTAACCTCCTAAATCTCCACATTCATATTGCACCATGGTAATCAGTGCAAGACCTGCTGTCTCCGTACGAAGAATCCTGGGACCCAAGGTTACAGAGTACCCCTTTTTATCTTTAATACTTTTTATTTCTTCTTTTGTAAAGCCCCCCTCTGGTCCGACCCATAGGCCGATGGAACGTAGAGAAGACTTTTGATCCTGATCTTTATTAATAAATGGGACATCCTTTAATCCCGTTTTTTTCTCATCTTCATAAGCGACCACTTGCCCTTCTTCTGAAAGATTAACCATTGCCTCGTTAAATTCCATCGGTAGAGTTACCCTTGGAATTATTAAGCGTTTGCTTTGCTTTGCCGCTTCATAGGCAATCTTTTGCCAACGCTCCTGCTTTTTAAGCTGATCTTTTTCCGTTTTTAGTTGCACCACGGAGCGTTCATTCATCACCGGAACAATTCGGTAAACCCCTAGTTCCACGGCTTTTTGAATAATCAATTCCATTTTCGAAGCCTTAGGGAGGCCTTGATAAAGAGTGATTTTCAAGGGGGATTCCCGTAGTGTATCCGAAGGCTCTAGAAGTTTTACTTGATGGCTTTTCCCTTCTAGAGTCATTATTTCACCTAAGTACTCCTGTTCTTCTCCCACTACAACTTCAATGGTATTTCCTACCTTTAAACGAAGTACCTTTTCCAAATGTTTTGCATCGTCCCCCGTAATGAAGGCGATGTTATCCCGCACATGGGATTTTTCCACAAAGAATCGATGCATCCCTATGCCTCCTTCAAGCGACCGTAAAGGGCTGCCCATTCGCCTTTTTCAACGGTTTTATATACTTCAATATTTTGAGTCTTTAATGCTTTTTTCACCGGCTCGATTTTTTCTAAAATAATTCCTGAGGTAATCAATGTACCGGAAGACTTCAAATAATGTTGAAAATCCGGTGCCATGGTAATGATCACGTCGGCAATGATATTGACCACAATGATATCCCCTTTTTCATCAATGTTATCCATTAGATTCCCATGATACACCGATACCAGATCCGTCACATGGTTATTCTCAATATTCTCTCGAGCGACACCCACCGCTACTTCATCGAAATCCACAGCAACCACTTTTTTTGCCCCGAGTTTCGCAGCTACAACCCCTAGGATTCCACTACCACATCCGATATCAAAAACCAGATCCTCTTTGGTTACCACTTCTTCTAAAGCTTCGATGCACATGGTGGTGGTTTCATGGGTTCCGGTACCGAAAGCCATACCGGGGTTCATTTCAATTACAATGTCTCCGGGCTTTTTTTCGTAGTCTTCCCATTCGGGCTTGATAATAATATGTTTTCCGATTCTTGTGGGCTTATAGTACTGCTTCCAGGTATTACTCCAGTCTTCATCCTTTACTTCTTTGGTTTCCACTGTTCCGTCCCCGATATCCAGACCGTAATGAGGAAGGTATGCAATGGAGTGCTTAATCAGTTGAATTTCATCCATAACTCCTTCGGTTTTGGGTAAATACCCTTTAATCAGTGCCCCTTCAAAGTCAAAGGTGTAGACCTCTTCTTCTACATAATCCCAGTTCTTTTGATCCTGATTGACAAAATCAAAATCCTTAGGATCTTCAATCACAACCCCTTTCACCCCAGCATCGTAAAGAATATTAGCCACCGCTTCCGTGGCTTCTGTAGTTGTTTTAATGGTCAGTTCCATCCATTCCACTTCATCACATCCTCATTAGTCTTTGATTTTTATTATAACCGATTTTTAAGGTTTAGGGCAACCGCAACTCCACGATCTATACTGTACCTTGCTTTCACAGATGAGTTCCCTATAAAATCCAAAGGGTTTTTAACTATAGAAAAATCACTCCTGGAGAGTGATTTCCTATGGGTTTTATTCAACTTTGAATGAAAATCTTATCCTATACTTAGGTAAGCATATCCTTAACCTTATCGATAAAGGATTTTCGTTGTTCATGCACTTCTTCTCCGCTTTCCTTGGCAAATTCCTTTAGTAAATCTTTTTGCTTTGTAGAAAGTTTTTTCGGCACCTCCACGGTTACCCGAATGTACTGATCTCCTTTTCCATATCCATGGGGATTGACAATTCCTTTGTTTTTCAATCTAAATACCGTACCGCTTTGGGTACCTTCCGGCATTTTATATTTTACTTTACCTTCCAAAGTCGGTACTTCCAGATCATCCCCAAGGGCGGCCTGAGCAAAAGTAATGGGCATTTCGCAGATGACGTTATCCCCTTCCCGTTTAAACAGGTTATGGGATTTTACCCGTATAACAATGTATAGATCTCCGTGGGGACCGCCTTTTGTTCCAGGCTCTCCGTAACCTCTAAGAGGAATGACGGATTCGTTGTCCACCCCTGCAGGTATTTTCACATTGATTTTCTTTTCTTTTTGTACTTTCCCATTTCCATGGCAGGTGTTACATTTTTCTTCGATGATCTTTCCCTCTCCACCACATTTGTTACAGGTACGCACGTTTACAATTTGTCCAAGTGGCGTATTTTGGGCATATTTAACTTCTCCAGTACCGTTACACTCAGAACATTTTTTCGCATCCGTACCCGGTTTCGCACCACTACCGTCACAGGTTTTGCAGTTTTCCTGACGGTAAAACTTAATTTCCTTTTCAACCCCAAAGGCCGCTTCTTCAAAAGTAACGGTTACCTGTTGTTGTATATCCGCACCTTTTCTCGGTCCTTGTCGTCGGGACCTTCCTGAGGAAAATCCGCCACCGAACATATCAAAAATATCCGAGAAGATATCGTCAAATCCTCCGCCGCTAAATCCACCGCCACCGGCCGCTCTCGGATCTACTCCTGCATGACCAAACTGGTCATACCGTTGCCGTTTTTCCGCGGAACTGAGGATTTCATAAGCCTCACTGGCCTCGCGAAATTTTTCTTCGGATTCTTTACTATCGGGATTACGGTCCGGGTGATGTTTCATGGCCATCTTCCGATAAGCCTTTTTGATCTCTTTTTCATCGGCATTTTTATCCACACCCAGAACCTCATAATAGTCTCGCTTACTCACCTTTGCACCACCTTTCTGTATTTCAGATGAAAAATTTCCACGTTCCCTGCCGGTTTTAGGCGAAGGAGTTATCGGAAAATGAATCACCCTCCATGAATGCTAAGGGCACCCGGAGGTGCCCTTAAGTTTCATTTTATTATTGTCGTATAGTATTGTTATTATTTTTCGTCCTTCTTATCGTCGCTTTTTTCTTCATCATCGACTTCTTCATACTCTGCATCTACCACGTTATCGTCTGTGGCACCTTGATCTCCGCCTTCTTGACCTTGAGCCTCTCCTTGTTGCTGAGCATCTTTATACATTTTCTCAGAAACACTGTGGAAAGCTTTATTAACACTTTCAATAGCGGCTTTCATCTCTTCCACATTATCCTCTTCTTTGGCCTTTTTCAGCTTATCCAGTTCCTCCACCACTTGGGCCTTTTCTTCGTCGCTGATCTTATCTTTTGCTTCTTCCAGACCCTTTTCGATTTGGTAAATCAGAGAATCTGCTTGGTTTTTCGTTTCGATAGATTCTTTTTTCTTCTTATCTTCTTCTTCAAACTTCTCCGCGTCTTTGATCTTTTGTTCCACTTCTTCTTCAGATAGGTTGCTGGATGAAGTAATGGTAATCTTTTGTTCTTTACCGGTTCCAAGATCCTTGGCGGAAACGTTTACAATACCGTTGGCATCGATATCGAAGGTTACCTCAATTTGTGGTACTCCCCGTGGTGCCGGTGGGATATCGGTTAACTGGAATCTTCCTAAAGTAGAGTTATCCGCTGCCATTTGACGTTCCCCTTGCAATACATGAATATCTACTGCGGTTTGGTTATCCGCTGCGGTAGAGAATGTTTGGCTTTTCTTTGTAGGAATTGTAGTATTTCGCTCAATTAACTGAGTAAATACACCACCTAAGGTTTCAATTCCTAGGGATAGTGGCGTTACGTCAAGAAGTAGTACGTCTTTTACGTCACCGGTTAATACGCCTGCTTGAATGGCAGCACCTAGAGCTACACACTCGTCTGGATTGATACCTTTATGGGGTTCTTTGTTGGTAATTTTTTTCACTGCATCTTGTACCGCAGGAATACGAGTGGATCCTCCCACAAGAATTACCTTATCAAGATCATTATTAGTAAGGTCCGCGTCTTTTAAGGCTTTTTTCATAGGCTCAATGGTTTTTTCCACTAAATGATGGGTCAGCTCATCAAACTTTGCTCGGGTAAGGTTCATATCCAA
>SLKF01000080.1 GCA_007134725.1 Clostridiales bacterium
CCCTCATCATCGGTTACCTGTACATCCATGACCTTTTCGCCACGGAAAAGGGTAAACTCTGCACCGGGGAGAAGCGTGTCCTTGGTATCGTATTTTAGAACTTCGATATCTCCACGGAAAACCGTATTAGTAATGATCGTATCCTTGATTGAAGATTTATATCCTGCTACATCAATCTCGTCGATTGTATAATCATAAGGATCGCCATTTGTATCAGTTGCAGGATAGTCTTCAAAAATAAACAACCATTTGCCACTTTCATTGGGCGTTACTGTTTTTTCTGCGATATTTACTTCATCTCTTAATAAAATAACCGTAATGCTGTCCGGTCGATTATATCCGTCATCATTCCAAATCTTTTCCCCTTCGATATCAATACGTGGGGACTCATATTTGTTGGTTATTTCAAATTTATATTCTGTGGCCAGGTTATTATCATCTTTAATTACTTCAATATTGTAACTAACAGTATAACCTGTCCCGGGATTGACTTCCTTAACCCCGTAAGTATATATTCTTCCGGCATCGTCGGTATAAGGCAAACCTTCAAGGTTGAATGTAGGTTGTGTTGTGGTTAAATTGATGGGTTCGCCAACATTTATTTTTTCCCCGTTTTCTGATATCTGACGGTAAAGCTGTATGTCTACGGGGGTCATTGGACCATCGATCCATTCTTTTATTCCGCTGATGGTGACCTTAGGAACGGTGATTACTATATTATCTTCAACATCATGACCACCGCCGATACCTTTGATGAAAATAGTGTATACTCCATCAGAAGTAATGCCCAGGTCATTAACGTTGTACTTAAAGACCGTCCAATGGGCATCCTTTGTATTTCCCTGTAAGCCAACTTCAGGTGCATAATACGTGCCGTTAATACTTATTTCTTCTAGTGCTTCGTAATCATCTTGGCTGTGAGATTGCTGTCCATTAAATACTGCATATTGAAGAGTGTGGGTGGATTTAACGGATAAATACAGTGTATCTCCATTTGTCCATACCATGTGTGTGAGTGTGTGGGTGTTCGTAGAAACATTTTGTAATTCTGCAACTACCGGTATGGAAGAAATTCCCGATTGGTAAGTGCCATGGGAATCGGCAAATGCATTTAAATTTCCGAATGGTAAAAGCTGGAAAATCATCATAAATACTAGAATTAAACCAACTAACCGTTTTTTTCTCATTGCTATCCCTCCTTTACTAAAAATCGCTAATAACTAACTGGTCATAACGTACAGGAATTCTTAAAGATCATAACGATAGCTTTTTTTTCACCTCCCGTAACAATGAATTTGATCTTTAAGATTGTAGAGCGTTACTTCCTTAAAAACACCATCAAAAAAACTGCCAAAAATAAAATTTTGGCAGTCTGACAATCATAGCGAATATATTCGCCGTAGACTCTTGACTTTGCGTCCCCATCTTTCGGTGGGTTTGCCTTTTTCAAAAGACAAACAATATGGGATTTTAAGGAATGCATTATAGGGAAAAAATCCCAATATTTGATTGTTTAATCATTATATACCACTTTTCAGAATCTTCAATCAAGCTTTATATAATTCGAAGAAGGATTACTAAAAACAGTGCTGAAGACCTATCGGACAGAATGTAGGTACCAAGTTTTTGCAATATTTATAGAGAAATGTTATTTTAGAGTATGCCTATCTATAGGCATCCGGTAACTACTTTTCAAGAAATTATTGCCAATTTTCTTTGTTTATTTATATTTAATTGTTATAACTGACGGACTATGGTACATTTAGCATAATGATGAATATTCACCCTGTTCATTAAAGGAGAGGTGCCCATGGGTTTACTAATGAATTATACGGATCAACGCTATGTGGAAATTGCGCAAAAGGTATTTCAGGAACAGTTTAAACGGGATCCGAAGCTGGAAAAGCAATTGGATGAGCGAAGAAAACGGCTGATGTATGAAGATGTGGTGTATAATATCAGTTTTCTCATGACCGCGGTTCATTTTAGTGACGGGAAAATCTTTGAGGGATATGCCAAGTGGATTTATGAACTGCTTTGCAATTTGATGAAGGATCTGGATCGTGATCGGATCATGGAGCATATGAATGATCATTACTCGATTTTGTCTGAGATTTTAAACAACTATCCCAAGGCGCTGCTATCCGAAGATGAACTGAAAAAAGCTACCGATTATCTGGAAATCGCAAGGGAAGTCACCGAGAAGGCAGTAACGGAAATCAGTCTATCAACCAACTTTCGGGAAGGGAAGCATGCTGAAGTTCGAAAAGCCTACCTGGATGCTTTAATTAAAAATCAAACAAGAGTTGCACACAATGTCATTAATGAAGCTAAGAAGCAGGGATTATCCTTAATTGAAATATACGAAGAGATCCTAACAAAAGTGATGATAGAAACCGGGAATCTGTGGCATAAAAACATCATTACCATCGATAAAGAGCACTATATTACTTCCGTGACCCAATCCGTTCTGTCGGGTTTCTATGATGAGATATTCAATCAACCGAGGAAAAACAAACGGATCCTTTCCTGCGCCGTAGGAAGCGAGCTTCATGAGGTGGGGGTAAGAATGCTTTCCGATATGTTTGAATATCGTGGCTGGGACAGCTATTATCTGGGGGCGGCTCTTCCGGAAGCATCAATTTTAGAAGCGATTAAAGAACATCAACCGGATATTGTTGCCTTTTCCGTGACTATGCCCCTTTACTTACCTACCTGTGAAGAAATAGTGAAGGCTGTAAAAGAAGAATACCCGAAGGTGAAGATTGCCGTAGGGGGTCAAGCTTTTATAAGTACCAATAAGTTATGGGAAAAGTGGGATGTTGATTACTACTCCGATACCGCCAATGCTTTTGTGGATTGGGCAGAGAAACAGATTGTTTAAAGTTAAATTTGGAAAGGAGGTGCAGGATGGAGGACTATGATATTTCCTTCCTCTTACAAGGGGATGGAAACTTAAACCTGTTAACAAAATACTGGCATGATCCCGTCTTTCTTATTTCCCCCTATCAAAGAAACCTAAAGGATATTTTTGATCCCAAGGACCGTGATCGGATTACGGAATTGGCGAGGAAAGCTTATTCTGACGTAGGGACCTTTATCTGCGACGATGGCTTTCAAATCCTCAGTCCTGCGGTTACCATCTCGCTTTGTATGATGGTAAAAAATCATAGAATTTTTGTTCTGGGGATGAATACGGGACTTGTGGGAAATATAGGCTCCGGCTGTGGCATTCGGGATGTAATCCATCGATTTATGGGTCTGATTATCAGTACGGATCGGGATCTGATGACCGACAATATGGAAATTATCCGAGAGCAATTTGAAGAAATTCAAAAACTGAATAATCAGCTGGTAAACATCCAAAGGCAGTTAAAAAAAAGTAATGCCCTGCTTAACCAACTTAATTTAGACCTGAATAACCGTCTCGTCAAGGATGAGTTGACCGGTCTTGTCAGCCGATATCAATACCGGGAGGAAATCGAGATGGCCATCGCCAAGGATCCCCGGAAATTCGGCATCTTTACTTTTTTGGATCTCGACCGTTTTAAACAGGTCAATGATAATTTCGGACATCGGGCGGGGGATGAATACTTAAAGGAATTTGCCAGACGATTGAAAGGCCTTCCCTTCGAGAACTTCATCGCCATAAGGATCTCCGGAGATGAATTCGGGATTTATATCCATGGATACCACAAGGTTCGGGAAGAGGAGTACCGAGAAATTTGGGAGAAGATCCAGGACCATGTATTACATAAGCCTATCGAAATAGCGTCTCAGGAACTGGAAGTCCTTTGCAGTGGAGGCATGGCGGGTTACGGTATTCATACGAAAAATTTTTTCGATCTGATTGAATACGCGGATTTTGCCATGTATGAAGCGAAAAATTCGAAGACGGATCTTTTCAAAATATTTAATATAGATCGTTATATTCAAAAAAAAGTTTCAGTACGATAACGAATTTTAAGGAGTGGACTGTATGAGCGAGAGTCACCGAAGGGATCAACGTAACGTCAAAGAGCAGTCCCATAGTAAAGAGTATCGTAATACCAGAGAACAGACCAATGTACTTACAAGGTCAGCCATGGCACTGGCTTTGTCCGTGGTAAGCCTTCTACTGTTTCGAGGACCTGTTAGTATTGTTTCCATGTTTATCATTCCGGTGGTGATCGTCCTTTTTTCTAAGCGAAAGGAACTGACCTCATTCATTTATATAGCCACCGGACTTCTTATGATGACCGTTCTGTTTTTTCAGACCCAGATCGTTTTTGTGATAGGATATCTTTTGCTTTCAATCACACTGAAATACTTTTTCCTGGATTCCCACAGGAAGGTGAAACTTTCATTCTCAGGAATTTTGAAGTATCTTCTTACTGTAATGATCACTTTATTTATCGGTATTCAATTAACCCAGATGATTTTTCTTATCCCCCTCCATGATATGATGCTAAGGCTCTCGGGGAACGATCCTATGCGATATTTCAGCATCCTACTGGTGGAAGGAATCGCCATTACCCTTTTTAATCTTTTAATTCTGAGAGCCTTTGCTTCGAGAGTCAGGATAAAATAAGATGCATAAAAAAACATAGTTCTAAAGACATGGATTTCGGTCCGTGTCTTTTCACATTCAAAGGAAGATATTGAAATAAAGAAAATCAACCTAATATTTAAATGATAAGGAACATACAACTGGTACCAAAGAACTGGAAAAAACAGATTATGAAAAGGATTCACTTCAGCCTTTTTTGGGGGGGGAGGAGCGGTTTGATATTGAGAAAAATTTAGAAAACAATCATCAGATATGAAAGAAATCTATGGATATTTATCGTTCAAATTATCAGGGAAATCCGGGATTTTCCAGAAAAAATGATGGGCTAATCACTACCGATGATATTAAGAGGATCTCTGTAGTCCTTTGAATCAGTCGGGAGCATCTTTTACATGAGTGTGCGTGATTATATTTCCTTGAATTCAAACAATCAATAGATTGATAAATGTATAAATAGAATGAACAATATATACAATGATACTTAGTATTATAATTGACATAATCCTACTTAGGTATATAATGGAATACAGTTACAAGTATGGAAAGTCATAGAAATAAACGTTGAAAATACTTCCTGAAATTCATTTATAGTTTATAATGAAGTTTTGATGAATATTAGGAAAAAAAGAGAAGAGATGATAATTAATGAGAAGATTAAAAAGAACCATACCATTAACACTTGCTTTGTTATTGTTAAGCTTCATGATTGGACCGGCAGTGAGTTTGGCATATGATTCAAGTATTGATCTTAGAACGGCGGATGATTTTGTAGTGTTAGCAGGTTCGACAATAACAAATACAGGACCGTCGATCATAAACGGCGATGTGGGTTTGCATCCGGGGACTGCATTTACCGGCCAAGATGAAGCCGTAATCAACGGGGAAGTACATATTGGCGATGCGGTAGCGGAACAAGCGAAGGTGGACTTAAAGGCAGCCTATGACGACGCCGCAGGCAGATCTGGTGATACAATTAATTCTGAGCTTGGTGGCATTACTTTAGAATCAGGTGTTTACAGTGCGGACTCATCTTTTCAAATTACCGGCACACTTACACTTGATGGAAAGAATGACCCGAATTCCGTTTTTGTCTTTCAAGCAGGTTCTACGTTAACAACAGCTTCAGACAGCAGGATTGAACTTATCAACGGTGCTACTTGTGACAATGTCTTCTGGCAGGTTGAAAGTTCTGCAACCTTAGGAACAAATTCTGTATTTGCAGGGAATATCCTTGCGAAGGAATCCATTACAGCTACCACCGGTGCAGAAATACAAGGGCGACTATTGGCAATGAACGGTGCAGTCACCTTGGATGACAATACTATAAATCCATGTTTTAATCTGAACGGATCCCTTACAGTCACCAAGGTAGTAAATGGAGACACCGATGATTTGACACTACCCACATTTGAAATCACTGTCGAGGGTCCCGAAGGCTTTACTGAAACCAGGAATTTTTCAGACAACGAATCCTACACCTGGGATGATTTAGTTCCCGGAGAATACTCGGTTACTGAGAATCGTAGCAATTTAAGTGAC
>SLKF01000273.1 GCA_007134725.1 Clostridiales bacterium
ATCGAAAAGTGGAATTTTTGTATTTACAACAGGAGGATTGCGTCAAAGCCGGGGGATATGACATGAAAGGCTGTATGGCAGCTACGGAGAGATCGTTTTTCTTGCACGGAAAGAAAGACTTTATCCAACCGGGAAAACCGGTGATTCGCTGGGGAGGGCCTGAAACTGAAGAAACAACAGGAAGAATAATGTCCATGCCATCCTTCCTGGGAGGACTGGACTATGAAGAGGAGCTGAAAGAGAAAGGCCTGATTGGGGCGGTAAACACCGCAGGAATTAAATTTATTCCCAGCAAACCCCATAACCCGTCGAAGTATAATCTTCCAAGAGCCAATGCGGTGATTATTATTTCAGATCCTGAAACACTTATGCCCGCATGTATTATGGATGGAACCTTGGTCAGCGCAATGCGAACCGGAGCCGCTTCGGGAGTGGCGGCAAAATACTTAGCAAATCCGGATTCAAAGGTAATGGGTCTGATCGGTGCCAGTGTACAGGGAGTCACCCAAGCCTTGGCCTTAAAAGAAGGAGTACCCTCATTGGAAACCTGTAAGATCTTTGATATTAACCGATCCATGTCCGAAAAGTTTGTCAAGGATATGAGTGAGAAACTGGATATGGAATTTGTCATTGTAAACAGTGCAGAAGAAGCGATTCGCAATTCCGATGTTATCAGCACTGCAACCATGGCGAAGGCACCCTACATCAAAAAAGAATGGTATAAAGAAGGGGCTTTCCACAGCGAAATCTCTTTCTGGGATACCCCGGCAGACGTCTTGACGGAAATGGATTTTGTTGTAGTGGATGACTGGTATCAGGTAAGTCATCATGGCGTGGATGTCAGTATACGGGCCGTAAAGGAAGGAATCATTTCCGAAGAGAAGATTCGGGGAAATCTGGGAGAGATTATTGTCGGATTAAAAGAAGGCCGGACAGATAAGAAACAGAAGATTTTTTTCAATCCCATCGGTCTTGGAATCCACGACTTATCAGAAGCCCACCGGGTATTTCAGAATGCCGCAACTATGGGAATCGGGAAAAAGCTTCCTCTTTGGGAGAATCCCATATTAGGATAATGAACCGTTAATTATGATAACAAGCGATAGAAGGGAGAGAAAACAATGACTCAAATAATGGAAGATATTATTGAAAACCTGATTGACGGACAAACGAAAAAAGTTGTTGCATTAGTAGAGCAGGCTATTGCAGAGGGTATTGCTGCCAAAGACATCTTGAACAAGGGATTGCTGGCGGGAATGAACGAAGTGGGAGTATTGTTTAAAGAAGGAGAGTTGTTTGTTCCGGAAGTATTGGTATCCGCAAAGGCAATGAATGCGGGTATGGAAGTTATCAAACCCTTATTGAAGGAGGGGGATATCCAAAAATCGGGGACTGTATTGCTGGCAACGGTTAAGGGAGATCTGCATGATATCGGAGTGAACCTGGTTGCAATGATGCTTGAAGGTGCAGGTTATGAGGTCGTTAATATCGGTGTGGATGCTTCCCCGGAGAAAATCGTGGAAAGCGTAAAGAAAATCCAACCGGATCTCATCGGGATGTCTGCCATGCTCACCACAACGATGGCATCGATGAAAGATACCATTACCGCTCTGGAGGAATCGGGATTGTCGGATAAAGTAAAGATCATGGTCGGAGGCTCGCCGGTATCCAAAGATTATGCAGACAAAATCGGGGCGAATTACGCTGGAGACGCAACTGCTGCGGTGGAATTGGCAAACGAACTTTTAGGTCGATAGCGGATTGGCCGGATAAAACCATGGGAGGTATGAAGAATGAGTCGAAGAAAAAAACAAAATCCGTTTCCGGGAGGACTGGTAGGCGGAAGCTATAAACCTTTAAAAGATGGAGATGTTGAGAAAATTCACAAGGCAACAATGAAAGTCTTTGAGAATACAGGGATTCAAGTTAATGATGAGCGGGCGTTAAAAGCCTTTCATGATGCAGGGGCACAAGTGGATTTTGACCAGAAGATGGTGAAAGCAACAGAGGATTGGATTATGAAGACCATTAAAACGGCGCCTGAATCCATTACGCTCTACGGAAGAGAAGATAAGCACAATATGGATTTGGACGGTTTTAAGGTGTATATCGGAACTGGAGGAACCGCAACAAACGTGTTGGATATTGATACGGGTAAACGAAGACCCTCAACAATGGAAGACGTACAAAAAGCAGCACGGCTGGTGGATGCCCTGGAAAATATCCATTATTTCGTAATCTCCTGTTTTCCCAATGAGCTGGAAAAGGAAAATGTGGACGTCAATCGTTTCTATGGAGCATTGCGAAATACCACAAAACATGTGATGGGCGGGGTTTATACAAAGGAAGGGGTTCGAAATATTGCCAAATATGCAGAAATGATTGCAGGAAGCAAGGAGGCTCTTTTGGAAAAACCTTTTGTCTCATTCATTACCTGTGTCATGAGCCCTTTGGTCATGGATAAGGATTACACCGATTTAATGCTGACCGCCATCGAAACCGGACTTCCATTGGCAACCCCCACGGCACCGATGGCAGGATCCACTTCGCCGGGAACCTTAGCAGGTACTTTGGTACAAATGAACGCGGAAGCCTTAAGCGGAGTTCTTTTAACTCAAATCGTAAATCCCGGTCATCCTGTATTGTATAGCTGTGTACCCACAACGTCTGATTTACGGACCGGAGCATTCTGTTTCGGCTCTATTGAAATGGGCATGATGAATGCGGCATGTGCCCAACTTTCCAGGTTTTATCGTCTTCCAAACTACACCACAGCGGGTGTGAATGAAGCGAAGATTCCTGATATTCAGTCGGGATATGAAAGTATGGCGACGACAATGCTTTGTGCTCTTGCAGGCTCCAACTATATCCATGATGCTGCGGGATTGCTTGAATCCGGAATGTCCATCTCCTATGAACAATATGTCGTGGATAATGATATTTTAGGGATGTGTATGCGAGCAGTGAAGGGGATTGAGGTGAATGATGAAACCCTTGCAACGGAAGTCATCAATGATGTAGGCCCCGCAGGGAATTATTTAAGTCATGAGCATACGGTGATGAATATGAATAAAGAATTCTTTTATAACAAAGTCTCTGACCGAAACACACGGGCACGATGGGAGATTGAAGGGGAAATCGATGCAAGAGAAAAAGCAAGACGTATGGCGATAGAGATTCTTAAAACCCACAAACCGCTTTTCATCGATCAGCATATTGAACAAAAAATCATACAGGAAATCCCGGGGATGTTATCAGAGTGGTTGGACTAATAGGGGATTTTTCAAATAAAATGTTATAAAGGAGGCAAACAATGAATGGTAAAGAGAGAGTATTACGTGCATTGAATTTTGAAAAACTGGATCGCGCGCCATGGGTTCCCTATTCCGGTGTACAGACTGGAAATCTTATGGGAATGGATGCGGAAACTTACTTGAAAAATGCAGATAATATAGTCGCAGGAATTGAAAAAGCTTATGAACTGTATAAACCTGACGGTCTGCCGATTGTTTTCGATATTCAGGTTGAAGCGGAAGCGATCGGATGTCAGCTGCAATGGTCAAAGAATAATCCCCCGGCGGTTAGAACACATATCTTGGATCAGGTTCCACTTGAAGATTTAAAAATTCCTTCGAAGGATGACGGGCGGTACCCTATCGTATTGGAGGCTGCAGAGAAGCTGGTAAAGAGTATTGGGGATGAAGTTGCTCTTTATTCATTGATTTGCGGGCCCTTTACTCTGGCCCTGCACCTAAGGGGAACAGAATTCTTTACGGAAATGATTGAAGAGCCGGATAAGGCTAAGGAATTATTACGCTACTGTACGGAAGTCGGGAAAGAGTTGTCAAGACTTTATGGAACTACCGGGGTACCAATTGTGGCAGTGGTTGATCCCATGGTTTCTCAAATTTCCCCCAGGCATTTCAAAAAATTTGTCACTCCCTATCTGGAAGACTTAAACACCTATGTTAAAAGTTTAGGAATGAAGGTCACCACCTTCTGCTGCGGAGATGCGACAAAAAACCTGGATCTTATGTGTCAGACCAATACTGACGGCATTGCCTTCGATGAAAATATCGACCTGGCCTTCGCCAAAGAAGTGGCTTCAAAACATAAAGTATCCTTTGCTGGGAATCTGCCCCTAACAACAGTAATGCTTTTCGGATCGCCAAGAGAAAACGTGGAAGAAGCACAAAAGGCATTGGATGTCGGCGGTGTGCAAGGATTTATTCTTTCCCCCGGATGAGATATTCCCTATGATACTCCGGTGGAGAATATAGTTGCAATTTCAAATCTTGTCAATGGTGAATTCGAAGCCCTTGACAACATGGATACAATGGAGAAACTGATGGATGAGGAAGAGGCTACAGAAGAGGAGATAAAGGAAGTTGTGATCGAACCAGGCAAGGCCTTTATCGAGATTGTTACATTAGATTCGGAAGGATGTCCTCCCTGTCAATACATGTGTGAGACAGTCCGTAAGGTGGAGGATCGTTACGGTGAGAAATTGAAATGGCGTGAAACTCTTGTTAAGACTAGAGCAGGAATCAAGAGGATGGGTCAGTTAGGAGTGAAGAATCTTCCCGCATTGCTGATCAATAATGATGTGGTATTTGACAATATCATTCCTACAGAAAAAGAACTTGTGGAGGAAATCAACAAAAGACTTTAGACATTAATGCATTGAAGAAAACATTGAAGAATAAAGAGTATGAAAGGTGGTTTTACAATGACTTTTGGTCCTTATGATATGTTGATGGACTTTGCCTTAATGTCGGTGTTATTGTTTGTGGCGCAATTTATGAGAGCAAAGATCAAGTTGATTCAAAATCTATATTTACCATCTTCCCTGGTGGCAGGATTTATGGGGTTGTTATTGGGGCATCAGTTCCTTAATGTTATGCCCTTTAGCGGCAACATTGCCAGCTATGCGTATTTATTGGTTGTAGTACTTTTTGCATCCCTCTTTATAGGAAAAAGCGAAAAGAAATCATTCAAAAAGGTAATCAACAAAGTAGGAGATACCTTTACATTAAATATGGCAGCTGAGCTTGGGCAATTCGGGTTTTCTATTCTTGCAGGAACCCTTATCCTTACAGCATTTTTTCCTGACGTGTTTCATGCGTTTTCCATTCTCTTACCCGCAGGATTTGTGGGTGGACATGGGTATGCAGCAGCCATTGGCGGGGCTCTTCAGGATCTTGCCGGTTGGGAGGATGCCTTAACGATCGGTCAGACATTTGCAACCATTGGCCTTCTGTTGGGAATCTTCGGTGGACTGATCCAAATCAATATCGCTACAAGAAACAAGTCCACCAGATTTATTAAAACAATGGGAGAGCTTCCAAAGAGCATGCAGACCGGCCTAATACCGGAAGCAGAGCGTGTAAGCATGGGACAGGAAACCATCAGTCCCATGGCGATGGATCCTTTTTCATGGCATATTGTACTTGTACTAATTGCAACAGCCGGAGGATATTACCTGACCAACTTCTTAAACAACCTTTTTGGGATCAGCGTACCCATGATGAGTGTTGCAATGTTGGTAGGGGTTGGAGTACAATTTATGATTACAAAGTTGAACTTAAGCGGATATGTGGATAAACGTGTTGTGACAAGAATCGGAAGTTCTGTAACCGATTATCTGGTGGCATTCGGAGTTGCATCGATCAGTATCGCCGTTGTCATGGAATATGCGGTTCCGATTCTGATTATGGTGTTACTAGGCACAGCTTTTTCAATCTTTAATGTGTATTATATTGGAAGAAAGCTTTTTAGAACCTTCTGGTTTGAACGTTCGATCTTTATGTTCGGCTGGACAACAGGCGTTGTGGCCATGGGAGTTACCCTGCTCCGAATCGTGGATCCCGAATACAAAAGTGGAACTCTGGAGGATTACGGAATGGCCTATGTGTTCATTGCTATCATCGAAGTGGCCCTTGTTACCCTGGCACCGATTTATGTTGTTCTGGGGAGAACCAGTGCACTCATTACCGGAGCGGTTTTAATGGCAATTACCATTGCCCTTTGGGGATTTACGG
>SLKF01000214.1 GCA_007134725.1 Clostridiales bacterium
GTTAATGGCGGCACCCATACCCGCGGCATTGTTGATGACGTTTCGAACACTTTTGATTCCAAAAGCATCGGCGAAAATTTCCATGAACAAATCACTGTTAGACCCTCCGCCGGACACAATTACCTGTTTCGGATATTCTTTTAATTCGTCGCACATATCATCCACACTGATTTTCATCGTCATGGCGATGGATTCCATAATCGAGCGGTACATATGCCCTCTTTTATGGCGACCGTCCAGTCCGATAAATAGAGCCTTTCGATAAGGCAGAGAATTCGGAGCTAAAAATTCTCCCACGGTGATAAGTCCCTCACTTCCCGGGGGTACTTCCTTCGCTTCCTCCTCCAACAGATCTTCCACGGTTTGGCCATTACGGGCTGCGGTTTCTTCTATCTCCTCACCCAACAATTCTTTAAACCAGGTAATACTCCACATACCTCTTCGAATACCATTGCTTGTTTCATATAAGTACTCATAAGGAATAGCGGCCAAATTCGACCAGTAATGCTCGGCAGAATCCGTATATTCGTCACCCTTCATCATTCCGCCGATATAGGTTCCAAGGGAAACCAAAACCGAGTCTTTATTATGGATTCCGGCTCCAAGGCCTTCTGCTGCCTTGTCGTTTGCCGTAGCATACACGGGACATCCTTCCGGTAGACCGGTAGCAACACTAGCTTCTTTAGTGACTGTGCCTAACTGGTCACCCGGAAGAGCCAAATCAAAGAGCATTTCCCGGGTCAGATTATAATATTCATAATCCGAAGGGTTGTCACTCCATTTCCATTTGATCCGGTCCAAGGGTCCGTAGACACCTTCATAGTTTGCTGCCGTATCTTTAAACTCACCGGTTAATCGGTGGGTAAGATATCCTGTTGTGGTGGTGATGTAAGCGGTTTCCGGAATATCTTTCTGATAGGGCTTTGATAATCGTTTGTCCATCCAGTTAATCACCGGGTGGGCCAGGGTGCCGTCTTTTTTCAAATAAGCACGACAACAGCGAATGCTTCCAAGACCAACTCCGATAATTTCTTTCGGATCCCCATCAAACTTCTCCATCAGTTTCTTACTTACGTCTTTTAAGGACTCCCATAGGTCGTCATCAGGGTGCTCTGCAGTATCCGCATCGGGAATAAATAAGGGTCGAAGTTTCTTCTTTTCTTCCAAGATCAGATTTCCTTCCAGATTATAAATCCCTATTTTTGTGCTTTGAGTGCCTCCGTCAATTCCAATAATATATTTCACAGTCTACGCCTCCTCTGGCTTTAGGCAAACCTTATGTCATTCCGTTTTGCTATCGCATCAAATATCCGCCATCTACTGTAAGGATATGTCCGTTGACATAATCCGACGCTTGACTGGCCAGAAACACACAGGCCCCCATTAAATCCGTTCTTTCTCCCCATCGATTTGCAGGAATGTGGGAAAGAATTTTTTCGTTTTGTTTTACATCGTTTCTGGTTTTTTCCGTAAGTTTAGTGGCAAAGTATCCCGGTGCAATGGCATTTACCTGAATGTTAAACTCTCCTAATTCATCACACATGGCCTTGGTTAGCCCTGCAAGTCCATGTTTAGTAGCAGCGTAAGCCGGTGACCATTTCCCTCCAAGGAATGAAAATAAGGATGCGATATTGATAATCTTTCCGCTTCCCTGGGGGATCATATGTTTACAGGCTTCATGGGTCATTTCATAGGCAGCGGTTAAATTTACCGAAACCATCTTATCCCACTCCACCCGGGTAAATTTCGTAACATCTTCAACGTTGATGGAGATCCCGGCACTATTTATCACAATATCCACACTGCCCCACTTATTCACGCATGCATCCACAGTTCTTTTGCATTCTCCCTCCATTGTCAAATCCGCTTTTATATACTGATACTCCACGCCGGATTGTTTAACTTCTCTTTCTGTAGTACCATCATCCCCATTTCTGCTGACGGCTAAGACATTAGCTCCGCCCTTTGCAAGAGCTACGGCAAAAGCTTGGCCTAACCCACTGTTTCCTCCTGTGACGATGGCATTTTTTCCTTCTAAGGAGAAAAAATTCATATTAAAATCTCTCAAATCCATAAGTTTACCTCCAGCTACCAGATTTAACTCATCTTTTTCATCTTTTTCATCTTTTTCATTTTATTGTCATGTTGTAATCGAAAAGACTCTCTCTTCCATATGCAAAAGACTCATCGCTTTCTTATTTTTCTTGGTCCTTCCGATGGATCCGTCGAAGGAGTTTTTCAATAAATTCCTTCCCGTCCCCTTCCACCACCAAATCCGCGATACTGCAAATGGGAGCATGCCTTTTTTTATTCACCGCAATCAGATGATCCAAATTTTTCAGACCTTCAATATGTTGAATTGCCCCGCTGATTCCTATGGCAATGTAGAGTTTGGGGCTGATGGTTTTGCCCGACTGTCCCACTTGGATGCTTCTTGGGGCAATCTCCTGATCAATGATCTTACGACTGGCGGCAACCCTACCCTGCAGTGCCTCCGCCAAGTCTTCCAATTCATCAAAATAGCGGGCGGTTCCCCCTCCGCCGGCAATCAGAATTTCACTTTCCCGGATATCTTCCATGGCTTCCTGCCCTTCGGTCCAAAGAAGTGTGACCTCTGAGGCCTCAATGTTTTTAAAGGGAAATTTCTTCCATTGACTTTTTTCTACACGAAGTTTTTCCCACTGAAAAACGTTTTGACGAACACTCATCATCAGGGGTCCTCTTCCCCGATTCCTGATCGCCGCCATCAGCTTTCCACTGTAAGCGGGACGGATCAATTCGATGTTTTCTCCGTCGGATTCAATGGCGGTAACATCGGCTACCAGTCCGGTTTCCAGTCTAATAGAAAGCCTCGGTGCAACCATCCTGCCTACATAATTTGCAGGGATCAGGATACTGTCAAAATCGTAAGCCTGATATAGCTCCTCCAAACAGTTGGTAATGTTTATTATATCAAATTTCATGTCATTTTTCTGAAGCTCCGACCCTTCGTCCCGGATCAGCACATCAAAATACCCTTCCAGACTTTTAAGCACCTTTGGATCTCCAAAGCCATAAATCCTTGTATTTACCTGTCCATACAGATGATCCACCGCTTCAATCAGATCCACTGCCTCTTTTGCATTTTCATTTCCCGCATATATTAGACATTTTTTCATATTATAGATATCCCTTTTCTTTTAAGAATTGATAAACCCGTTCAATGCCTTCGTCATCATTTTTTACCGTGATGCTGTCTTTTTTCGAAACCTCTTTCATAAAGGTTCTTGATACCTCCGTTAAGGAACCGGTAAGTCCTACTTCTTCTTCTTTCAGCTGTAGGTCCTCATTGCTGAAAATCTTTATTTTATCGCTGACATCCCGCTGAAAATCCTCGTATCGAATATAGGGCATCTTATACTCCCGGCTTTTCTCAAAGCTGATAATTCCCGGAAGATTCATTTGAAAATGCAGTGTATCCCCTTCACTATTTACCTGCAACAGCGCCTTTCCCTGAAGCAATTGATCCATATCCAAAGTGATCACATTATTCATCTGAGGGATCCCTAAAATCTCGGCAATTTGAGCGGGTACATGGGAGGTATCTCCATCCAGGGAATGAGTGCCCGTGAAGATGCAGTCCGCCTGTTGCGTTTTTAAATACGCTCCGAGAATCCGGCTTGTGGCGTAGGTATCACTCCCCACGTATAAAGCGTCACTGATCAAGATCCCTTTATCCACATCCCGCCGAAGTAGATCCTGAAATTTTCGGGTAACCCCCTTCGGTCCCATGGTTACAATTTCAACCGAGGTATCCGGGGCCAACTCTTTTACCTTCAGGGCCGCCGCCAGAGCGGTCTCATCATCGGGATTAACCGTAAGCTTTGCATTTTCCCGCATCAATACATTCTTTTTCTTATCAAATTGTATATTTTCCACATCGGGAATAAATTTCACCAAACAAATAATCTTCATAGTCTGCTCCTATCTGATTGTGATAGTACTATCATACTGTTTGTACTAATAACTTCATACTGTATCCAAGCTATTTTCCGGCATTGTCATCAAAGTCATTAATAAGCTTTTCTTCTTTACTTCTGATATTTTTCCCCTTCCTCCTGGGGATAAATCGTACCGAAGTTCATAATGTTGTTGGGATCAAAACTTTCTTTCAGTTTTTCCAGCATATAATAAGCGGATCCGTGTTCCTCTTTGGTCCATTCATTTCGAAACTTTCCTATTCCGTGATGATGGCACATGGACCCTCCCAGTTTTAAGGTTTCTTCTACGATAATCCGTTGCATCGGATGATGATATACCCGCATTTCATCCTCCGGAGCACAATGAATTTCATAGTTGTATACAAAATACATATTGGTTCCATTGATGTAACTATGAGAGGAATGTCCCCCAAGAAGCGTCAAATCTTCCACCCGATGGTATTCCTCTTTGATTCGTTTCATCACGTTATGATAAATTTTGATAATCGTTTCCCAGTCACCGGATACTTCTGTTGTGAATCCTGTATGACTGTCATTTTCCAGCATTCCTTCGTATTCATCGTCGATGTCCTGTTGAGACCAGTTTAAGTTTTCAAACCACTCTTCCAACAGCCCGCTGTCCACTTTTTCCACAATTCCCTCTTTGAATTTCTCTGCGGCCATTTCAATCCCTTTACCCGTAGCTTCCGCAATTTCTTTGTTTCCCTCCGCCATAAAAATCACGACGCAGTGGTCTTTGTAGAAATGATAGAAATGCTGCTTTGCATCCTCTTCCGAGTAACACCTGGCCACCGAGGGTCGGTATCCGTTTACCATAACTTCCCGCAGCACTTTAATTCCCGTGTCCATATCTTTTACCAAAAATCCGTGAAATTCGTTATTTTCCGGGAAGTATTTAAACAGTTTTACAGTCACTTCCGTGATGTAGCAAAGGGCTCCTTCATTTCCGATCACAATGTGTCGAATATCCGGTCCACCGGCGCGTCGACTGACGTTTTTAATTCTGGATATATGACCGTCAGGAAATACACATTCCAGTCCTACGACCATGTCTTCAATCCCACCATAGAGGGTGGAAAGCTGACCGATACTTCTAGTAGCCACAAGACCACCCATTTTTGCTACGGGTTTGGACTGTGGAGAATGGCCTGTGGTATACCCTCTTTTTCGAAGTTCCTCTTCCAATTCTCCTAACACCACTCCTGCCTGCACCGTAGCCTGCATATTGTATTCATCGATTTTTATGGTTTTATTCAGATTTTTCGCATCAATGACGATGGTCTCTTCCTTCCAGTTTTCCAGACCACCCTCCGTGGCGGTTTTACCTGAACGGGGAATCACATTGATTTTGTTCTCATTGCAAAATTTCAGCAGTTTGCTTACTTCTTCCGCAGTATTGGGATAAACAATGGCCTGGGGTTTTGGCACATCCAATACCCGTCGAACCTTTGCATACTTTTTGTAACGATCCGCCGATGCATCATAGAGATCCTCCTCATCGGTATTGATTTGGTCCTTCGTTAACATGTTTTCCAATTCCCTAAGTAAATCCTTGGTTTTCATTTACAATCCCTCCAACTTTTGATAGGAAGCTACACCCTTTGCATTTCCTCGGATTTCTTCCTATTTCTATAGTTTCTATAATACTATGAATCCTTCCTACCGTCAATAAAATAGTGGAAAGTTTTATATTTTTATCGATAAAGTATTATTTCAATGGAAAATTTTCCACTAAAATCTTTACTTTTTTAATCTTTCATGCTACCCTAATGCTAAAGCATCTCAGGTATGATAAAGGAGGAATCTTGTAATGATCCGAATTGATTTTAGTAAGTTAAATCCACTGGAAAGAGAAATCCACAAAAAGTTAAGTAAAGCCGCAACCAGTCAAACTTCCATTACCATTGATGAAGCCGCCGAACTTTGCAACTGTTCCATGTCAAAAATCTCGAAGTTTGTAAAAAAGCTGGGTTTCCTCAATTACAAACAGTATATGCAGTTTCTTTATCAAAAAGATATTTCTTCCCCGGAGGCCAGCAGTGAACTGGAGCGGTTA
>SLKF01000135.1 GCA_007134725.1 Clostridiales bacterium
GGAATGGAAATACAAAGAATTCCAAACCAGAAAAATCGAAGGCAAAAAGTGTTAAACAATGATGAAATGCCAAAGTAGGAAACCAAAATTGAGAATAACTGTGGGAAATGCTACAGACTATGTGGGGTTTGCCACAGGATAAGAAAAATTTACTAAAGAGGTGATATAAATGTATTGGAACCAGCATGGAATGATGGGAGGCTATTGGATTATGATGTTTATATTTATTATTATTGTTATCGCGGCCGTTTATTTATTTATGGACTCAAAGAATAGTAAGTCCGGCAGTGAGAATGGATCGGGATCATATCGGGAAAAAAATTCAGATGAAAGAGCATTGGAAATCTTAAATGAACGATTTGCCAAGGGTGAAATTGATGAAGATGAGTACCAAAGCAAGAAAAGCCTACTTCGAAAAAAATAAAAATGAATTTTTTAAGGCTCAGTGGGATCCCACTGGGCCTTAGTTTTTAATATGTGTGGATTGGAATATCCCGGGTATATAAAGTGTAGGATATGCCACAGTAAAATGATCAAATGAGGTGATAAGGTATGAAGAAAAAAACAAGAACCGCACAAAAGCTGGATATGATTCCGAATAAACGGGCTTTGGGAGTTATTATTCTTATGTTGATTCTGGTCACGGCCTTTCATTATTTCACGGGGTCCAGAAATTGGCAGATTCATGATTTTTTTCGGAGGTTGTATTATTTTCCGATTATTATCGGGGCCTTTAAATTCCGTCTCAAGGGCGCTCTTGTGGTCTCGGTTCTTACAGTAATCCTCTATGCCCCCCATTTACTGATTTATTTCGGGGAATTAAATATGGAGCTGGTGAACCAATTGTTAGAAGCGGTCATGTTTGTGGTTTTGGGTCTTATCACCGGATACCTGGTAGAGGAGGATTACAATGCCCGCCGGGGACTGGAGGATCAGGTTATAAAAGTCAGCAATTTGGAAAAATACACACGGAATCTCCTAAACAGTATTGACACCGGGGTGGTGGCCTTTGGAGAAGAAGGAGATTTACAATCGATGAACAAGGAAGCCTGTCGGATCTTTCAGTCACCGGAAAACCTACACCGCTTTATTCGAAGCAATCAAATGAAAGAGAAATTACATCAGGCGATTAAGACGGGAAAGAATTATTCCGGAGCGGAAATTACTTACAAAAATAAGAGGGGTGCCCTGCTTTTTTTGAAGACCACCATATTTCCGGTGCGGGATGTGACGGAAGAAATTGAAGGGGCGGTTCTTATGATCGAGGATGTAAGCCTGTTTAGAGAATTGGAAGAGCAGGTGCGTCGGGGTGAACGACTGGCTGCCGTGGGGGAACTGTCCTCCGGTGTGGCCCATGAGATTCGAAATCCTTTAGGAATCATCAAAACCATCAGTCAATCCATCAAAGAAGAAAACATCGATGAAGAAATCAAGGAGAGCTTAGAGATCATTGAACAGGAGATTCAGCGAGCCAACAAAGTAGTGGAGGGTCTGCTGGACTTTGCCAAGCCGGGTAAATTGACAATGGAGAAAATCTCTATTAGAAGGCTGTTAAGGGATCTGGAGTTGATGACCGGAAAGTTGGCGGAGCAAAAAGGACTTCGTTTGATTGTAGAGCCCATGGAGAAGGATTATATAATTGAGGGAGATTCGGATAAACTGAAACAAGGGCTGTTAAATCTGGTGCTAAACGGAATTCAGGCAATGGAAGAGGCCGCAACCGGAATTTTGAGGATTCAGCTGACCGAGGTGAAGACCGAAGAACTTCAAAATAGAAAGAAGGTTCAATTGATCATCCAAGATCAAGGTGACGGGATTGAACCGGAAAATTGTAAAAAAATTTACGATCCCTTTTTCACCACAAAGGATGAAGGAACCGGCTTGGGTCTTTCCATTACCCACCGGATCATCGAAGAGCATCAGGGAAGTTTGGAAATCAGAAGCGAAGTGAATAAAGGGACCCGGGTCATCATTGAGCTGCCGTACCTTTCCAAGGAGGGAGAAGCTAATGCATAAAATACTGATTGTGGATGATGAGAAGAATATGCGCTGGGCCATTAAACGGGCCTTTAAAAATCAGCCCTATCAATTTTGGGAGGCGGCCAACGGAGAAGAGGCCGTGAAAATTTTTGAAAAAGAAGAGCCGGACCTTGTGCTCTTGGATTTAAAAATGCCAAAAATGGACGGTCTGACCGCCCTGGGAAAAATGAAAGCCCTGGAAAAAGAAATGGAAAAGGAGATACCCGTGGTAATGATCACCGCCCACGGAACCGCAGAGACCGCCGTGGAGGCCATGAAGCTTGGAGCTCTGGACTATATCTCCAAACCCTTCGATGTGGATGAACTTCGAATAATTCTTAAAAAAGCTTTGGAATTTAAAGGTCTAAGAGATAAAGTAAACTACTTGGAAGAAGCCTTGGAGCTAAAACAGGGGAAACCCATTATCGGAAAAAGTGAAAAGATGAACGCCGTATTAAAAATGGTCAACCAGGTAGCGAAAACCGATGCTACGGTACTGATCCTTGGGGAGAGTGGAACGGGAAAGGAAATCATAGCCGATACCATCCATCGGAACAGTGACCGGCATCAGGGGCCTTACGTTAAGGTAAACTGCGGGGCGATTCCGGAAAATTTATTGGAAAGTGAACTCTTCGGTTATGAAAAAGGAGCTTTTACCGGAGCGGTAAAACGGAAAATCGGGAAGTTTCAAAGAGCCGAGGGAGGGACGATTTTTTTAGATGAGATCGGAGAGCTGAGTCTCAGTATGCAGGTAAAAATCCTTCGAGTGCTGCAGGAGAGGGAAGTTGAACTGGTGGGAGGGTTAGAGACCTATACCGTGGATACTCGAATAATTACGGCCACCAATCAAAATCTTTATGAAAAAGTAAAGAAACAGGCATTTCGAGAGGATTTGTATTACCGGTTAAATGTATTCCCCATCGAACTTCCCCCTCTCCGGGAGCGAAAAGAAGATATTCCTTTGTTGGCAGAGCACTTTTTAGAAAAGTATCAACAAGAGCTTGGGAAAAAAAATGTGGTCATCTCCAAGGAGGCTTTGGATGCCTTAATGGACTACAATTGGCCTGGGAATATTCGGGAGCTGGAAAACATTATAGAGCGGACCCTGATTATCAGCAGCAATCAAGTGATCGAAAAGAAGGATTTGCCCCCAGGGCTAATAACCGGTGGAGTATCGGCAGATTCCAATGCTCAACATCCCGACGATAGGACTTTTCAACTGCCTCGGGAAGGGATTAATCTGGACCTCCTGGAGAAAAATCTGATTCTGCAGGCTTTAGAGCGTACGGATTTTAATCAGACCCGGGCGGCAAAACTACTGGGGATCAGTCGTCATACATTGTTGTATCGGATGGAAAAATATCAATTGAAAAAATAAAGAGAGTCAAAGAAAGGAGTGTAAAAATGAGTGAAGAAAAAAAGCATGATAAGAAGGAGGATAGGAATCATAATCCGGAAGATCCCAAGGAGAGGAAAGATGACCACGGCGAACATCATGATCATCATGCAATGATGGTGGAAGATTTTAAGAAACGATTCTTTTTCTCTTTGATTTTGATGGTTCCCATTCTTTTATTATCTCCTATGATTCAAATGTTTATGGGGGTCGATTTCCGCTTTGCCGGGGATTCCTATCTCCTTTTTATTCTATCAACTATACTGTTTTTCTACGGAGGTAAGCCTTTTCTAACCGGTGCCCTGGAGGAATTTAAGAAAAAATCACCGGCTATGATGATGCTCATCGCCCTCGCCATCACAGTGGCCTATGTCTACAGTTCTCTAACGGTATTCGTACTTCCCGGTGACGAGTTTTTCTGGGAACTGGCAACTTTGATTGTGATTATGCTTTTGGGTCACTGGATTGAAATGAAATCTATAATGGGGGCATCAAATGCCCTGAATGAACTGATAAATCTAATGCCTGAAACCGCCCACCGGATCAAGGATAATGGGGATACAGAAGATGTTCCGATAAACCATTTGAAAACCGGGGACACGGTTTTGGTAAAACCCAGTGAAAAGGTACCGATTGACGGAAAAGTTTATGAAGGTCATTCCTCTGTGGATGAATCCATGATCACCGGAGAGTCTGTGCCGGTGGATAAAGGTGAGGGAGAAGAAGTCGTCGGGGGCTCCATTAATGGAGACGGGGTCCTGAAATTTACGGTCAGTCGGGTCGGGGACGACACTTTTCTATCCCAGGTCATCAAGATGGTGAGGGAAGCTCAGGAATCAAAATCCCGGTCCCAGCGGCTGGCGGATATTGCGGCTAAATGGCTTTTTTATATCGCACTGACAGCGGGAATAATTACCTTTACCGCATGGATGCTCATAGGGGGAGATGTTAACTTTGCCATTGTTCGGGCAGTTACTGTAGTCATTATTTCCTGTCCCCATGCTTTGGGACTTGCAACCCCATTGGTGACCGCCGTATCTACAAGCATCGGAGCAAAGGAAGGCCTGTTGGTGAGAGATCGGGGGGCTTTTGAAAATGCACGGAAGATCAATGCCATTGTATTTGACAAAACCGGTACACTAACGGAAGGGCAGTTTGGAGTTACGGACATTCATGAGGTCGCAACATCCAAGGAAGAACTGCTGAGCATCGCCTACTCCGTTGAACTGAATTCTGAACATCCCATTGCCAAGGGCATTGTAAATAAGGGTAAGGAAAAAAATGTGAAAAGAATGGAAGTTGTGGACTACCAAAACCTTACCGGAAAAGGGCTGGAAGCAAAAGTAGACGGACGAAATATCAAAGTAGTCAGTCCTGGATATATGCGCTCGGAAGGCATTTCCTTTGACGATGAACATTATGAAGAAATGGCCAAGGAAGGCAAAACCGTGGTTTTCGTCTTGGAAGAGAAAAAGTTGTTGGGCTATATTGCCCTAACAGATATTATCAGAGAATCTGCTAAAGAAGCGGTGGCAAAGCTACGGGAAATGGGTGTGCAGTCCATTATGCTTACCGGTGACAATCAGCGTGTGGCGGATTACGTAGGCCGAGAAATCGGGATTGATACGGTCATTGCCGAGGTTCTACCCCGGGAAAAGGCCGATAAGGTGGACGAACTTCATAAAGAAAACAAGATTGTTGCCATGACAGGAGATGGAGTTAACGACGCACCGGCCCTTGCAAAGGCAGATTTGGGCATCGCTATTGGTGCTGGGACGGACGTGGCTATTGAAACCGCGGATGTGATTCTGGTCAGAAGCAACCCCCTTGATGTGGTCAGTATTTTAAGACTGTCCCGGGCAACCTATAGAAAAATGCTCCAGAACTTGGCCTGGGCAACGGGGTATAATATTCTTGCTATTCCCCTTGCGGCGGGGATTCTATATAATCAGGGGATCGTCATCAGCCCGGCGGTCGGGGCGGTGTTGATGTCACTCAGTACGGTAATTGTAGCCATTAATGCACGGTTGTTGAAGATAAAATAAGAAGATGGGGATGGCATGGAAGAAATAGGTATATGGAACTCCGGAGCGGATAAAAGCTCCGGAGTTTTTATGTTGGCATGGAAGTTGCGAGATGAATAGTGGAATGAAACAAACAAAAAAATCAGGAGGTATAACGCAATGAAGGTAGAAGTATGTGAACACTGTGCAGGAGAAGAGATGGAAAGGATTTTGACGGAGCTTAAGGCGGTTGAAAAGAAGCTGAAAGAAAAGTTCATAAGCTTAGAGGTTGAAAAAACCGGGTGTCTGGGGACGTGCCGGGGGCCGGTAATCCGTGTGGATGAAAGCATCCATAGTGAGGTTCAGGCGGATGCTGTGGCGGACATAGTCACGGAAAAGGAGATCATCAAAGTCAGGACGGCGAATCCACCGAATAAAACCGATTAATAATTTCGGACAAATCGGGTATAATCATATCAAAGAGAAGGGTTTAAAAGAATGTTAAGCCATAGGGGGAGGGGTTCTATGAAGGATACGGAAAAAATAAAGAAACGATATGACCGCATTTCAAAAATTTATGATATTCTCGAGAGTCCCATGGAAC
>SLKF01000039.1 GCA_007134725.1 Clostridiales bacterium
TAATCACTATACATCATATCCCTCGAAAATTTCTAAAAGGTCCTTAGGGATCCCATTTTTCGCCATCTGATAATTGGTGATATCCCTTCGCTCCGTTACCTCCATGCCAAACCACTCCGGCGGCTCAAAACTTTTCATATCCTTTTCGTTTTCAAACTCTACCTCCACACTGTAAAATCCTTTAAATTCTTCTTGATACACATCGATTTCTGCAAGTCGTCCTTCTTTTAAGGGCAGGTAATAACGGATTTTCTTAATCCGCATGGGCCCTTGATTCCCTTCAAGAAATAAAAACAACTGAGCGGAGATTTCCATCTCTTCTTCGGTTCTGGTATGGGTACCCGGACCTTTTTTTGTAATAACATAGTCCTCTCCGATTTTTCGAACCCTCAGTTCCGGCTCCGTGCCTAAATATTTTTGGGTAATTTCTTTGCTTTTTATCTTTGATACATCGGGAAGACTTTTTACTAAAAATTTTCGCTCTCTTTCAACTCCCATATCTCACACGTCCTTTCTAAAGTACCAGCCGATCTTCCGCAAAGCTGTAGTACCGGTTGTCCCCTACAATAATATGATCCACTACTTTTATGTCAATGGCATCCAGTGCCTCTTTGATCCGCTTGGTCACCTGGATATCCCCCTGGGAAGGTTTGATGGAGCCTCCCGGGTGGTTGTGGGCAAGAATTACACTGCTGGCCCGATGTTTCAGTGCGGTTTCCACCACCAGTCTGGGATACACTGCGGCTTCATTAATGGTTCCTTCAAAGGTTTTCACCGCATGGCGTACTTGGTTTTGATTATTTAAACAGATTAAATAAAAGCACTCATAAGGAAGATCGGTAAAAAGATGCATGGCAAATTCACCCGCTTTTTGTGAACTGTTGAGCTGATGTTTCCCTTTGAATTTACAACTTTGATATCTTCTGGAAAGAGGTGCCATCAGAGTCAGTAGCGTGGCTGCACTTTCCCCTACTCCTTCAACCTTTTGCAAATCTTCAACTTTCGCATCCAATACCCCGGCCAGATCCTTAAACTCGTTTATCAGTCCATGGGCAATTTCATTGGTGTCTTTTCTGGGGATTCCATAAAACAACAACAATTCTAAAATTTGATGTTCTTCAAAGTAATCGATTCCTTCTCGAATAAAGCGTTCCTTCAGTCGTTTTCGATGCCCCGTATGTATACTCAAGGCCCCATTCCCCCTTATCGTATTTTAGCAATACCCCGTATCGGTGAACCTTCTCCTCCAGCGATTTTTAGGGGCAGCCCGTAAAACTCAAAATCTTCACCCAGTAATTTCCCTAAATTTTTCAAGTTTTCCACGATGATGATTCCCTTTTCCAAAAGGATACGGTGGGCCAAAAGCATATTCCCTTCCATGGGATCCACACTGATGGCATCAATGCCCACGCCTTTTAGCTCTAAGGCAATCAAACGCCGGGCTACTTCCTCAGAGAGTACGGGTGCCCCGGTAAAATAGCTGTCGGTTCCCCATTTTTTATCCCAACCGGTATAAAAAAACAAATACTCCGGGGGTGGAAAGGTTTTTTCATTTCCCATTGTTTCCCCATGGGAAATATCCTTTCTTTGAGAAACCAGGCTTTGTTTCAATGCCTGTTCAAAAATATTCAGGGTAATCACTTTTTCTGAAATTCCGGAAAAATCCAGTACCAGTCCTTGTCCTAAAAATTGCTCCACCCCGTAGTCCTCTAGGGCTTTGCCCTCACGAAAAACATGGGCGGGGGTATCTAAATGGGTTCCCGTATGGGAATAAAAAGCAATTTCCATTTCCCGAAATCCGTCGGATTCCACCGTATATTTTACCTTTAACTTTGGGGCCGGTGTTCCTGGAAATAAGGGCATATCCTCTGCTATTGTTTGGGTTAAGTCAATAACATTCATCGCTTCCTCCTTTTCTATAAAGTCTGATTAGAATCCATTCTTGTCTGTATGATTGTCCGATAAAATTCTACTATACACTTATTTTACCACAAGTCATTGCAAAACAACGGGTCAAAAAGAAAAAACCTAGAATTTTCAGATAGGATTCTCTGATAAAATTCTAGGTTTAGGATCCATCTGTTTCGATGGACGATCAATACTTTTCTTTATCTTTGTAGTTCCTCTACTAAATGACACGCCACGAATCGTTCCGGTTCGTACTCTCTTAACTCGGGAGTCTTGGCTTTGCAAATATCCTGGCGATATCGACATCGACCGTAAAAACGACAACCGTCCGGAGGATTTACAGGGCTTGGTACGTCCCCTTCAAGAATAATCATATTATCCGGCGCATCCATCCTTGGTACCGGTATTGCGGATAATAAGGCCTGGGTGTAGGGATGCAGCGGGTTTCTAAAAATTGCGTTATAGTCGGATAGTTCCACGACTTTCCCAAGATACATTACCGCAATTCGATCACTTACGTGTTTTACCACACTTAAATCATGGGAGATGAACAGATACGTAAGACCCAGTTCATCTTGTATATCCTGCATCAGGTTAAGAATTTGGGCTTGAATCGATACATCCAGGGCGGATACCGGCTCATCCTGAACAATGAACTTTGGATTCAGCGCAAGGGCTCTGGCCACACCCACCCGTTGTCGTCTTCCACCATCAAGTTCATGAGGAAAAGCATTTAGGAGTCTGGGGGTAAGACCTACCGTATCCATTAACTCCTTTACCCGATCCGTAACTTTTTTACGCTCTTTGTATACCTTATTTATTAACAGGGGCTCAGAGATGATTTGCCCTAAGTTCATTCTTGGATTCAGGGATGCATAGGGGTCCTGAAAGATGATTTGCATATTCTTTCGAGCCTCACGCATCTGGGCTCCATTGAAGTCCACAATGTTTTTCCCCTCAAAGTTTACTTCTCCCGAGGTTGGTTCAACGAGTCTCAGTATTGCCCTACCCGTAGTGGATTTTCCGCAACCGGACTCTCCCACAAGGCCTAAGGTTTCGCCTTCTTTGATAAAAAAGCTGACATCATCTACGGCATGAAGCATTCCTTTTGGGGTTTTAAAGTATTTTTTCAGATTTTTAACTTCTAAAATATTCTTCGACATTCCTTTCACCTCCTACTTTTTGTATTCTTCTGCGGGGTACAGGTGACAATTTACAAAATGCCCCTCTTCCACTTCCACTCTATCCGGCAGTACTTTTCTACAAATGTCCATGGCCTTGGGACATCGGGGATTAAAAGGACATCCCTCAGGAATTTCCGTTGGATCCGGCATTAACCCTTTAATGGGATTCAGCCGTTTTTCATCCTCTTCCACATTGGGAATGGATCCGAACAATCCTTGGGTATAGGGGTGCAGTGGGTTTTCGAATAGATCTCGTACTTTAGCATATTCCACAACATATCCCGTATACATAATGGCTACTTTATCACAAATATTTGCTACCACTCCCAGGTCATGGGTGATCATGATCATGGAAGTTTCGAATTCGTCTTTCAGTCGTTTCATCAACTTCAGCACCTGGGCTTGGATGGTAACATCCAAAGCCGTGGTAGGTTCGTCTGCAATCAATAGTTCGGGATTACAAGAAAGGGCAATAGCAATTACGATACGCTGTCGCATTCCTCCACTGAATTGATGGGGATATTCCTTCCCCCGTTCTCTTGGAATTCCTACGGTTTCTATCATATCTCTTGCCTTTTCCAGGGCTTCTTTTTGACTAACCTCCTGGTGAAGCAAAATCACCTCGGCAACTTGGTCTTCTGTGGTCATTACCGGGTTTAAGGAAGTCATGGGATCCTGGAAGATCATCGAGATTTTATTTCCTCGAATTTTTCGCATTTCTTCTTCCTTTTTCTTCAGTAAATCTTCCCCTTTAAAGAAAATTTCCCCCTGTACAATTTGTCCCGGAGGGCTTGGAACCAATTGCATAATTCCCAGAGCCGTAGTGGTTTTTCCAGCTCCCGTCTCTCCTACAATTCCGATCGTCTCTCCTACGCCAATTTCAAAGGTCATATTATCTACTGCCTTTACAACCCCTTCATCGGTGTTATATTGAATGGACAAGTCCTTTACTTTCAACAAATCTTTCGCCATGTATTACACTCCTTTCCGTTGACTTTAGCCTTTTAATCTTGGATCCAGTGCATCTCGAAGACCGTCTCCCAGTAGGTTCAGTCCAAAGATGGTAAACATAATTGCAAGCCCCGGGAAGATGGACATCCACCAAGCGTCTCGAAGATATATTCGAGCAGTGGACAACATCGCACCCCATTCAGGAATCGGCGGTTGAATACCCAGACCGATAAAGCTTAGTCCCGCTGCAGCAAGAATGGCCTCTGCAACCCCTAAGGTTCCCTGAACAATAATGGGCGCCATACAGTTGGGCAAAATGTATTTGGTGATAATTCTAAAATCATTGGCTCCAACGGCTCTTGCTGCCTCTACAAATTCCTGATCTCTAAGAGAGAGAACCGAGGCACGAACAATTCGAGCATAGCGGGGTATCGAGGCAATACCTACCGCAATCATTACATTAACGAGACCCGGCCCTAGGGCTGCGGCAATGGCTATTGCCAGTAGGATCCCGGGAATGGCCAGCAGAACATCCATTAAACGCATGATGACATTATCAATTCTACCGCTGTAATACCCGGAAACAGAGCCGAGGATTCCCCCGACGATCATCGCCACACCTACGGCGATAAAACCAACCTGGATCGAAATTCTACTACCATATACCACGCGGCTGAAGATATCCCGTCCAAAGTTGTCGGTACCGAACCAGTTATCGGAATTTGGTGCCATCCGAACATTTTGTAGATCTTGAGTTTCATAATGAAAAGGTGCGATAAAATCCGCAAAAATCGCGGTAAGAAGAAGGATCACGATTACAATCATTCCGGCAATGGCAGCTTTGTTTTTAATCAATCGTTTCCAAACCTCTGCCCATTGACTTTTTCTCTTTGGCGGCTCAATGGTTCTCACATCAAGATCTTTCCCTTCAACGGCTCCGGGACGACTGTGAATTTCCGTCTGGGACTGATAATTTTTTACTACCGCATCATCTCGGGTTAAATCTTTCGCCTTTGGTTTTTTTCCCCTATCCATTAAATCTTTATTCTCATTTTTAGGTGACATTTCAGGACCTCCTTTTCTGATTATTTGTATTGAGCCTTAATTCTAGGATCAATAAATCCGTATAAGATATCTACGAACAGATTTACAAGACTAAAAGTCAGGGCAATAAACAATACCCCTCCCTGAACCATGGGTAAGTCCCGCATTTTAATGGAGTTAACCATCAAAAGTCCAATTCCGTTAATGGAAAATACAGTTTCTGTGAGCACTGCGCCTCCCAGCAAGTAACCGAATTGCAATCCAATTACCGTAACGACGGGAATTAAAGCGTTCTTCAGAGCATGCCGGTTGATAACCACAGACTCCTTTTGTCCCTTGGCCCGAGCGGTACGAATATAGTCCTGTCGAATTACCTCTAACATACTGGACCTAGTCATTCGGGTAATCATCGCCGCAGAACTGGTACCGATGGTAAGTGCCGGCAGAATCATATGCATTGGGGTGGAGTATCCCGACGAAGGAAACCACCCTGCCCAAACAGAAAATATCAGAATTGCTACCAGGCCTTGAAAAAAGTTTGGTATGGACACACCAATTAAGGCAAACATCATTGCTGCATTATCGAATAAAGAATATTGTTTCGTTGCAGAGATTATCCCTACAGGTATTCCGATGGCCACCGCCACAACAACTCCCGTGGCTGCCAGGGTCAATGTCGTTGGGAAACGACTGAGTAACTCATTGAATACCAATGCATTGGTTCTGTAGGATCGACCGAAGTCCAACTCTGTAAATACGCCTCTGGCAAACCGGGCATACTGTACAATGAAGGGATCATCCAGACCCATTTGCTCTCGAAGCTGTAAAATTTGTGTTTCTGTTGCCTGTTCCCCAAGCTGAATTGCCGCAGGATCTCCCGGGGTAATGTACATTAAGGTAAAAACAATGAAGGATACGCCAATCAATACGGGTA
>SLKF01000097.1 GCA_007134725.1 Clostridiales bacterium
AACTGTTTTCAAAAAACCGGTTGACAATCCTTTTTTTCTTCATTATAATATAAAAAGATCTTACACAATATAAAAAAAGATCATACATAATATTTAAAAAGATCATATATATTATAGGGCCTTCAACAATTCCAAATTGTCATCAGAAAGGATGAATCCCATGAAAAACCTGCGAGAATTGATTTTAGTATCGTTATTTGCCGCCATAACCTGTATTTTATCCATTTTTTTAATTCCCCTGCCCTTCACTCCGGTACCCATTACTTTGCAGATTCTTGGGGTCACCCTTTCCGGAGCCATTTTAGGGGCCCGTTTAGGATTCTACAGCCTGGGACTCTATACCCTTCTGGGTGTGGTAGGGCTTCCGGTATTTGCCGGGGGCGGTTCCGGATTCGGGGCCTTACTCGGTCCCACGGGAGGATACATCTTCGGTTTTATGGCCGGAGCTTACGTCATCGGATACCTTACACAGGTTGGCTATGAAAAGTTTTCTAATGGAAAAATTTCAAAATATTTTGTTCAACTAGCGGCCATGGCGGTTGGCATTGTAGTCATTTATACTTTCGGTACCCTTCAACTAATGGTGATTACCGGAATGGATTTACCCCAGTCCATGGCAATCGGCGCCCTGCCCTTTTTAATCCCGGACTTATTAAAAATATCCGCCGCGGCCTTTGTGGCGGTCGCCCTGAGGGACGGCCTGATTAAAGCGAATCTGATTTCCAGTACCGGCAAAATATAAAAAACTCCTTCATAGCTGAAGAAGTTTTTTTGATTATCCCATTAAATCATTTTATTGAGTTTTTCAACAATCTCATCGGCGTTCATTCCGTGAACCTGAGCCGCCTCTTCAATACTTTCCATTTGGGCGGAAGGACAACCGACACAACCCATTCCAAAGCTTCCTAAAATCCCGATAGACTGGGGATAGGTTCGAACCACATCGCCAATATTCATATCCTTTGTAATTTTCATCGAATCATTCCTTTCTTAATTAGTTTTTCTTTCCTACGCTTATTTGTAATTTTTTTTCTAATCTGTGTTCATTATAATCCTTTCCACTACACATTTCTGTGAGGGAAATCACAGAGTGCATTTTCCCTTCTCATTTCTCAATATTATTATGGATCCTTTCTCAGGATCTCCAATACATAACGGTTTTCATTCTTTATCATTTATGGTATGCTACTCTAGGTGAAATAATCAATCAAAGAAAAAGGACGTGAAAGAATTTGCAACTATTAAAAAAAATGGTCCACCCGGACCTTAACACAACGGAAGGGATCACCTTCGAGCGAACCACGGCTCGGGGAATCATCCTGAGGGGTGAAGAGATTCTGTTGATGTATACTAAATACTATAACGATTACAGTTTCCCCGGCGGCGGTGTGGATTCCAAAGAGGATTTAATCACGGGACTGAAAAGAGAGCTGATGGAAGAAACCGGAGCCCAGGACATAGAGGTAATAGCGGAACTTGGCTATATTGATGAATACCGTCCCCACTATAAAGAAGAATATGACTTGATTCATATGGAGTCTTACTTTTACTTTTGTACCGCTTCCGAACATTTTTTAGAACCTCAACTGGAGGATTATGAAGAAAACAATGGAATGAAAGCCCTTTGGGTCAATATTTTCGATGCCATCGAACACAACAAACAGGTCATCGAAAGCAAAGAATCTTCCATGGGCTTTTCCATTATTCGGGAAACCTATGCCTTGGAAGAAATCGCAAGAAAGTTATTTACCCACAAGAAACTAGAAAGCGCATAAAAAGGCAGCAGTCTTTAGGAGGACTGCTGCCTTTTTACTATTACTAAACTTTTTTAAAGGTGAGTGTAACTAAAGTATAAGGGTTTCCCAGTGCTTTTTACACCGTCTTAAGTCCACTTATGGCTCCCTCTGAAGAGCCTACTTTTCTCCGTCCCTCGGCGGAGACCCCTGCATTTCCGTTAAATTATGCCAATACCGCTTGGGCATAAGCTGGCCTTGCAGCTTGAGATTTTTACGATCCTTAATGGCGATACTTTGATGGAACTCTTTCCACAGGGATTGAAAGAAGGCTTCTCTTTTATGGACCTTAAGGGCTTCTTTCATTGTATAATCCCGAAGGAGCCACTTCCCCTCCGTGCCGATTACCAATAGATTTCGGCCTTCATCATGAATCATCCATCTTTCCGATCCCAATCGCTCTGCAAAATGAGGGGCGATTAGACTCAGAATATTATATTTCGGCTGAATTTTTCCGTATAAACTGCCGTCCTCCAGCTCCACAAATCGGGTAAGGCCCAGCATTCGGTGTCGTTCCCTTACCACTTTTTGCATGATCCCATGAAGATTGGCCACGGCCTCTTGGGTCAAAAAAGAATCGATGGCTTTGCCCTGTTTAAAGCCCAGGCGAATATAGTGATACAGGCTGATGCTTCTGGTCTCATCATCGGAAAGAAAGGCATAATAGCAGTTTTTCAGTGCTTGGGATGAAATTTTTTCTTCAATGCTTCGGTAAACCTTATCCGCTTTTTCATCCTCGGTGTCGATAAAAACATAGCGGGAGACAAAATCCTTCTCCTTTTCCCCTTCCACCTGAATATCTTGGGGCTGTAGTTTTTGATAATAGCATTCATACACCACGGTCAGCAGTCCTTCAAAGGTGCCGTCATAGGTCAATATTAGCATTATAATTCCCCCATTACTTTGCTTGGTGCTTCCTTTCGAAGGATGCTTTCGGAATAAAGATCAAAAATGGACAGTTGCCGTTGATGATCCTTGGGTTTTTGGATTAATTGTTTTCGAATGTTTTCCGGATAAAGGGATATGCCACCGTAATACTTGCCTTTGCAGGTAATAAAGTATTTGGCTCTTTTTAAAACCACCCCGATTTTTTTAAGGTCCTGGTAATCCAGACTCCCGACCCGGCGGGCTTTGATAATTTTCCAGGCAGAACGGACGCCGACTCCGGGGATTCGAAGAAGCTCTTCATAGCTTGCTTTGTTGATCTCCACGGGAAAGTGCTGCAAATTTTCGATGGCCCAAAAACATTTGGGGTCCAGGTCCAAATCAAAATTCGGATTTGCGGGATTTAGTAATTCCTTGGCCGTAAAACCGTAGAAGCGTAATAGCCAGTCTCCCTGATAGAGACGGTGCTCCCGCAGTAGGGGTGGTTTCGTTTGGATACTGGGCAGCAGGCTGTTATCATTGGCGGGGATATAGGCCGAGTAGTATACCCGTTTCATCGAAAAACGATTATACAAGCCTTCGGAAAGATTTAAAATATTTAGGTCCGACTCGGGACTGGCCCCGATAATCATTTGGGTGGTTTGTCCCGCCGGTAGGAACGATGGGGTAAATCGGGAGATCTTCTTTTCTGCCTTGTAAACACTGATCTCTTCTTTGATCGATGCCATAGGCAGCAGGATACTCTCTTTTTTCTTTTGGGGCGCCAGGGATAGCAAGCTTTTCTCTGAGGGCAGTTCTATATTAATACTCATGCGATCCACATAATTTCCCGCAGCATGAATCAGTTTGGGATCCGCCCCGGGAATGCCTTTTAAGTGAATGTAGCCGTTGAATTTTTCCTCTCTTAGCCTTTTTACCACTTCCAACAGTTGTTCCATGGTATGGTCCGGATTATTTACTACGCCGGAACTTAAAAAGAGGCCTTCAATATAATTTCTCTTATAAAAGTTCAGGGTCAACTCCACCACTTCCCTTGGGGTGAAGGTGGCCCGAGGGATGGCGTTGGATCGTTTATTATGGCAGTATACGCAGTCATACACACATTCATTGGAAAAAAGGATTTTCAGCAGTGACACGCAGCGGCCGTCCTCGGTCCAGGAATGACAAATTCCCGCTTCCGAAGCACTGCCCAGTCCTCCCGGGGTATTTTTTCGATTGCTTCCACTGGAAGAACAGGACACATCATATTTGGCCGCATCGGATAAAATTTTCAATTTTTCTTGAAGCTCCATAGGATCACCTGATTTTCTTATTTTATCGCTTACCTATTGCTTAAGTATTGCTTAAGTATCGCTTAACTATAAATTAATTATAGCATGGAACTCCTGTTTTATCAAACGTTTGTTCTTTTTTTGGTTCCCCTTTTGTTCTTTTTTACTTCCCCTTTTTTCCTCCCCCTGTTACTCTTTTTCAAAATCCTTGAATAAGTAACTCGGCTGAATGCCTTTATTGTTTTGGTACTTGCCGCTGGTATAGGTTTCATACTCCCCTTCAATGGTATGGTAGTACAACTGGCATATTTCTATATGGGGATAAATCTTGATGGGCTGTATGCAAAAGATCTCCAGGGTCCAATAACCGGAAAAGCCCACATCGCCGAAGCCGGCGGTAACATGGACAAAAAGACCCAATCTTCCGATGGAGGATCTTCCCTCCAACATGGGGACCGCCCCCAAGGTTTTGGTATATTCCATGGTTCTGCCTAAGTACAATCGATTAGGGGCTAAAACAAGCCCCTCTTTGGGGATTGTAATCTTTTCGTATTTATTCTCTTTTTTCATATCCAACACATCATCGGTATACATTAATAGTTCATCGTGCAGCTTTAAATTATAACTGTTGGGATTCAGCTGACTTTCCCTGAAGGGTTCGATAAATAAGTCTTTTCCCATACGCTTTTGAATTTCTTTTCCTGATAAAATCATTGGTAAAACCTCCTGAAGTAGTGAATTTCTTTTGTTTATTTGTAAAAAAGCACCCTCGCGGATGCTTGCTTTACTAAGCGTTATTCGACTTTATTTGGCTTTATTAAGCTTTATTATCCCTTATTTCGATGGGAAAACCAATACGGGATTTTTTGACTGCCGCGCGATGGCATCAATGGTACTTCCGATTAAAAGTCCTTCGATGGATCCGGTTCCCCGGGTGGAAAGAGCAATAAGGGTGGCATCCTCCTCTTCCGCCACCTCCATAATATTTCTTGAGGCGGTTCCCTCACGGACATGGCTCTCGACGGTATAGCCCAGATTCAAGAATTCTTCTTCCATAATTTCCAGTCTTTCCTGCCATTCTTTTTTTCGGTTGTCCAACTCCTGCAGACTTTCGCTTTTTTCTATTGCGGAAACGAGAATAATCCCCTGTATGCCTTTAATTTCTTTGATTTCTTCAATCATTTCGATGGAGGATTCGGAAAAATCCACAGGAATTAACACCTTGGAAAACTTTTGTTCACAGTAGGCCTGCAGCTTCCCTTCATCGAGTTCTAAGTATTTTTCAATCAACATCGGGGTATTCGATAATCGAAGCACATCAAAAGTGGTGGTTCCCAGGAACCGACTCTTAACAAACCCTTTTCCATGGGACCCCAGCAAAATCAACGATACTTTCTCCTCCTCCGCAGCCTGTACAATTTCCTCGCTGGGTATTCCGGTCACTACCTGGATGCTTACGGTAAGACCTGATGCCTGTAAGATTTTTTGCATTTTGATAAGTCTTTGTTCCTGCTTTTCCTTTTCGTTTTCTTGCAGTGCTGCAGTGGACTCTATGTCGATTACATGAAGGAGGACGACTTCACGCAATCCTGAATTTTGAAGTTCCGGTATGCATTCCAGCAGTTTCTTTGACGGTTCCGAAAAATCCATACACAACAATACTTTCTCTAATAACATTGCCTCACCGCTCCTTTCCCTATAACCCTACTCCAACATACTACCGATTCCGCATGATTAAGTTACTGATATTTATACCCCTTTTGGAGCATTATATTGTTATTTCCTTAATTATTTCTTAATTTTCTTTAAGGGAAGCTCGAAATTCTTCTTTCAAAATCCCCATTCGGATTTTGTCCCGGTACTTGCCCTTATGGAAAATCCCCTCTCTTTGCCGTCCCTCTTCCTGAAATCCACAGCTCTTATAGCAACGGTAAGCCCGTTGATTGTAATCATAGACTTCCAGTTCCACCCGGTGGAGATTCATTCGATTAAAGGCAAAATCCAGGAGCAGGGTAATGGCCTCCCGACCATACCCTTTATTGAGGTTTTCCCGGTTTCCAATAACAATTCCGATCTCTGCACAACGATTTTTCCAGTCAATACCAAAAAGATCGATCTGTCCCAGATATTTTCCCGACTGCATATCTCCGATGACAAATCCTTTCGTTTTCTCATTTTTTCCCTCCATCATAAAGGATAAAAATTCTTCCGAGGTGTGCATGCTATGGGGATACAAAAAAACATCGGACAAATAATCGGTAACTTCCGGATCATTTACCCATTTTCGCATATATCGAAAATCTTCCTCCTGATACTCTCGTAGTACAATCCGTTTCCCATAAATTCGCGCCATCATCTTTCCCTCCTATTTTTTTATCGGTCATTACATATTCTCTTTATATAATTCTACATCGGTCGGTGAAATTCCTGCAAAAAAAACCTTAGAGTAAGGGCTCTAAGGTTTTTTTGATGTTGTGTATTTTTATTGTTAATTTATTATTGTTTATTCTTGATCTTCCCAGGTTTTAATTTGCCAGGTACCCCTTCGTCGTTCATCTCCACCACCGTAGATACTGGTTACCACACCATTTTCGTCGGTTTCAAGTCCCAGGGCCTGAATTCCCCCGTAAAATATACTGGAGGTGTTGGTCCGAACCGACCATCCTTTTTGGCGCAGTTGATTTAAGATTTCATCTTCTAATGGAGCTTCCACGTAAATCGAATCATCTTCAAAGTAAAACCTTGGCCGCATAATGGCCTCCTGCAGATCCATGGAGCTGCCCAATTCGTCTCTTCCGAAATAGAACTGCATTACGGTTTGAAAAACATGGGTTGGAATTCGTCTTCCTCCGGGAGTTCCCATTCCTAAGACCGGCCGTCCATGCTCTTCAAGAATGATGGGAGACACAAAGGTTCTCGGTCGTTTCCCAGGCTGAAACTGATTGGGTGATTCCGGATCATCACTGAAGTTTCTGGATTGATTGTTCATGAAAAATCCTCCCACTTCAATACCGGCGCCAAACAATTCTCCCAGGGTATTGGTTACGGATATCATCCGTCCCTCAGGGTCTACGATAACAAAATGCGTCGTATTTTTAGAATCCTTTCGTTCGGAAGGAGAGTCGAAAAGGGATTCAATTTCCGTCATACTCGGTGCATTCCCGGGATCCATACGAAGCTTCGATAACAACTGCTCCGTATATTCCAAGGAGGTTAATTCATCCTGATCCACCTCTTCAAAGTTGGGATCCCCAATGGTTTCTAAACGATCCTCATAGGTTACCCGAATGATTTCATTCATCAAATGGATGTAATCCCCCTGTAAGGAATCGTCTCGCAAAAGATCCCCTAGGTAGAATCCTTTCTCAATATCCGCCCCTTGATAGTATTCACTTAAATCCAGTTGACTGGCCATTTGCAGTGCCTGGATTGTTACAATGGATGAGGTGGGGTTCGCTGCCCCGTATAGGGTCTGTTCTCTCCACCGATCTTCCGTCTCGTCATAAAATCGGAAGGCTCCTTTAGCGGGCTCTCCTACATTTACTTCATAGGCCAGCAAATCCTCCGGGGTCATCCCTGTACGGGCTTGGATGGCCTTGGCGATCTCGCCCTCATAAAATGCTTTGGAACCTTCTTGCTGCACCAATTTAAGGGATGCGGCCAACTCCGGCATTACGATCAGTTCACCGGTTTTTATCGGATGCCCGTCAGGATACATCCGCTCTTGTATGGGTCCTTCTTTAATATACCGTGCACCGTTAATGGTCTGAATATGAAACATTTCCGTTACCCGAAATCCCTCTTCCGCAATTTTGATGGAGGGGCTTAAGAGTTCTTCCCAGGACAGGGTTCCGTGATCACGGTGGAGGGTCTCCATCCCCATGACCATTCCGGGAACCGCCATGCCCCGCTCCGGTCCTGACCAGGATGAAGCCGCACTTAAGGGAGAGATTTCCCGGTAGTCGTAGCTCACAACCCCTTCTTTGGGATCATGAAAAACCAGGGCACCGCCCCCGCCCATGCCGGATCCGTAAGGTTCCACAACATTTAATACAAAGGAAATGGCAATGGCTGCATCTACTGCGGTACCACCCTTTTCCATAATTTCCATACCCACTTCCGCTGCCATGGGATGCATGGCACTTACGCCGTAAAAATCTATGGAGTAGTCTTTTTCTTCTTCCGCTACTTCTTCCGCTTCCTCTTCTGTAGCGCTGTCCTTATCCTCATCAGTGTCCACCGCTGCCTGCCGCTCTTCCACGGTAAGAACCTCATCGACGCTGAGACTGGCAATTTGATTGCTTCTAAACTCTCTGGAGATTTCCTCCTGATTCGCCGCTTCCAGATAGGTCCAACTGAGTAGGGACACAAAAATAATGGCGGACAGGATATAGGTAGCATTTAAATATCTTTTATAATTAATCATGGAGGAACCCTCCCTCTAGTACGTTGGTTTTGTCCAGATCGATCACTAATCGTCCGCCTTCCACATGGTAAATCTCCGAATCCAGATCTTTGCTGAGCATGCGAAAAATTCGCCGATCCCGATATCCTTTTAAGAGTCCTTGGGTCTCTCGTGGGGTTGCATTTTCAATCCACATAGGAACAAAGGACAGTTGTTTGGATCCGTCTTTTAGAAAATCCAGCTGTACGATAGTGGATTCCTTCGTGGTCGTCCACCCCTGGTCAAATACAAAATTTCCAAGGCTATACAGAACCAAGGCTTCGTGGTCCTTATCCTCATTTAAGGGGTCTCTTCCTTTAATAATACTGGCTGACTGCAATACATGGGGGTGATGTCCAATGATGATATCCGCCCCGTGATCCGCCATAAACTGGGCATCCACTTGTTGGTTTTCATTGAATCGAACCTGATATTCATCTCCCCAATGAATGTGCACGATCACCAGATCCGCACCGCCGCCACCCTGGGATTCCGGGTTTTTGGCATGTCTGAGTCGGGTCCCTAAAATATCCATGTTGGGGCTGGTAAAGACCCCGCCCACATTTTCACTGGAATCGAATCCCCTGACATAGGAGTCCGTAATTCCGATTGTGGCTACTCGAAAATTTTCATCCACATCAAAATACGAGATTCTAGAGGAGTCCATGAGCCCTTCCTCCACTTGTCTGGAAGATAGATCCAGTCCATCACCGATTCCCACAATTTCCACTGCCCGATTCTCAAAATGCTCTAAGGTTTGATATAAGGATAAATCCCCATAATCCAAGGCGTGATTGTTGGCCAGGGTCACGGTATCAAAATGGGCACCTTCTAAGGCATCGATGGCCCAGGGTAAGGCGTGGAGATGGATATCCTTATGCCGTAAGGCCGCCTCTTCCATTTGCTCTTCGATTTCAGGATCATTTGCATCAATAATGGGGGACTCCAAATTTCCCGTTACAAAGTCCGACTCCTGAAAAAAGGGACGGACGTATTCAAACACATAATCAATATGAAAACCATTGATCAGGGCATGCTCTTCTACATGACGACCCAGCATCATGTCCCCTACCATGCTGATTCGATATTCTACATCTTCTCCCCGGGTACTTTCCGGTGCACTGGAGGTAAATAGCCATTGATGGCTGATAAAAGGGATGATCAGAAAAATCAATAACACCGTAGCATGGAAACCGGCTCTCTTTTGATGCCATTGATGACTGAGCATTCGTTTTTCCTGTTTCGTTAACTTCTTAGACATAATAAACTCCTTTCAGCTCTATTACAGCAACTGGTAAACCGTAAGCACCCCAAAAGTAACTGCGGATAATAAAAAAGTTGACGCAAAAGTCGGCAGTACTCCTTGCTTTGCAATGGTATTGGCAATAAGTCCGGGAACAATAACCCCAATCCCCCTGAGCTCAAGAACCACAAAGGGAGTGAGGCTAAGCAAATCAAATCCGAGTTTTAATAAAATTCCCACGGTCAGCATGGCTGCAAACTTTCGCCGGCCATACAATACGGTTACCCGCTCTAAGCCTTGGGTAACAATGAGATAGGTAAATAAACTGATGACTCCCACAACCAAGACAAAATACACCTGATCAAACACCAGGGCCAAATAACCGGGAACCACAAGTCCCGAGGGTACGATCCCGGTTTTTTCCGCGTAGATTAATGAAATAATGACACCAACAACAATCGCTATATACAAATCAGTTCCGAACATGGGCGGTAACACTCCTTTTTGTCATATTATCCTTTGAAGCCGTTCTTCCTTGGGATTTCGACTGAAAATCCTTTAAGGCTTGGGGTTTTCCATAAGTATTTAGCTCTTCGATCCCATGGGCGATTTCTTCTCCGCCACCATGAATATTTCCGATGCCATAAACCATAGCGTTCCCCGGCATTTCTTTTAAGTGCTGAAGAATCTCTTCCGTTTTTTTATTCTCAAAATTTATCAGTTCCCCAGCGGGTATTTTTTGGTTTTCAAAAGCATTTATAATGGGTCGAACGGTTTTTCCCGTGAGGATCAACTGGTCCGCATGCAAATGAGGCAGCACCTCTGTGGCAAACTGCAAGGTTCGATCCACTCGGTCCTCCCGACAGTTCATAATAATAATTTTTCTTCGAAGATGGGGGTACTCTTCCTGGATTCTTTCCCAGATATTTTTTGTGGACGTGGCATCATTGGCTGCAAAGCCATTGAAAAAGTGATTGGGCTCTTCTTTGCTTCCAAAGGTTTTGACAATTAAGGCGCCGGGATCCACCGGTGCTTCAATCATGCCCTTTAAGGCCGCCCTGCGGCTAATGCCCCATAGATCCCCTAATACATAGCCGATAGCCACATTTTCCGGAAACATCATGTAAGAGAATTGATCCAACTCTTTTTGTGTCACTTGATCAGGATTTGCAATAAGCACTTTGGAATTTCGCTTTTTCGCTTTTTTTCGAAAATATTTTTCATAGGGATTGGGAGACATGATCAAATACCCGTTAAAGGGAATGGTTTCGCTAAAAGCTTCCGCCACCTGATCCAGGGTGGGTCCCATAACATCCAGGTGATCCTCAATAATATTGGTAATGACCGTAATATTGGACCGTACAAACCTTTTCTGAAAGGTTGCCTGGTATTCAGGATTCACCGCCATGCATTCCGTCACTAAGACATCCACTTTTTTCTTGGTAACTTCCTTCACCACCCATTTCTGTTCAGAAATATTGGGTCCCTGCAAACTTCGGATAATTTCAATTTCCTCTTCCTGATCCCAGTAAAACAATCGGGGCATGGTACCCGTGGTTTTGCCCGCCACTTTATATTTTTCTTCTCTGAGTATGCCCATTAACAACCTGGTTACCGTGGACTTTCCCCGAATTCCGTTTACAAGAATTCGTTTAGGAATTTTCCTGATTCTTCGCTGTAATCGAATTCGCTCTACCACTCCAAGAAATAAGAGCAAACCAGCAAAGATACTGATATATGTTAGTTCATTCATGAAAGTGCCTCCTCTAAAAAATTACTGATTTCTCCTTTAACTAAAAATAGATCTCAAAGACTTAACACTTCATTATACCACTTATTATAAAATACTAAACCTTTTTTTCCTTGATTTTTATTGAAAAACGCACTTCCTCCCGGGGCTTTTTCACTTCTTTGTTATGATTTATACCCATTACGTGCCTGTGGGTACCTAAAAAAACTATCCCTTGACAAATTCCTGCTTTTCAAATATTCTACTGTTATGGTTAACATGCACCTGTAGCTCAGCTGGATAGAGCAACGGTTTCCTAAACCGCAGGCCGGAGGTTCAAGTCCTCTCAGGTGCGCCAGAAAACCATCATTTTCTATATGATTAGGAGAGAAAGTCCCATGAAACCCACCAAGCATTTTTGTACCTGTGAAGATTTCACTTGCAAACTTCATCCCAGCAATCATTCTAAAGGGTGCGACCCCTGCATTCAAAAAAATCTTGCGGCGGGAGAAATCCCCACTTGCTTTTTTAAGTCCGTAGATCCGGATATTTCCCGGGTTACTGATTTTACGACCCAAGACTTTGTAGAACATTTTATAAAACATCGGAAAAAATAAGATAAAAAGCCTCCGGAAATACGGGAGGCTTTTTTTGTATTCTCTGGAACAAGGGCCACTTAAGGGTGCGCCTGTGCGGGTTTTGCCGTATCCGGCACCGAAGGCCTTTTATCAATGTGTCGAAACATGAAGTAATAGTATACGGCGGAGGTGGCATAGAGTCCCCCGGCGAGATAAAAAATCAAATCGTACCCGTGGCTGTCTATAATGATTCCGCTGAGCCGTCCACAAACCGTCCATCCCAGTTGAAAAACCATTTGATTTAAGCTGTTGGTAATGCCTTTTAAGTTTTCCGGAACTTCCTCCAGCATAACCGCCGACGTGATGGGATTGCTGGCATTCATTATGGCTTGTCGTATGAGAAATGCAAAAATCGCCAGGGACAGAAAACGGGTATCTCCCAGGATCAACATAAAGGGTACTGATAGTATTTGCAAATAAAACACGGTTTTGACCCGGCCGAAACGACGACTTAAATAAGGGCCTAATAAAATCGCAATCACCGTACTGGCTTGCCCTAAGGACATAATAAATCCGATGGTGGATGTGGGTAATTGAAACTGATTTTCAAAATAAAGACTGGAGAAGGGCACAAAAAGTCCGGCCCCAAAACCGACTAAGGCATTGGCAACTATAAATTTTAAGATGATGGTGCTGTTTTTAATGTTCTTTAAACTCTTCAGCAGGTTTTCTTTACCCTTTTCAATAACCTTTTCCGGCTCTTTAATCTTGAGTAAGGGAATCAATGCCAAAAAGCTTATTAGGGTAGCCACAATCAAGGTCGTTCGCTGGGCTCCCGCAACGTCCATTTCTAATAATCCCTGTAGCAGGTCCGGTGTGATTCCCCCCATAATATTCCCTAACATGGAAGAGAAAATCATCAAGGCAAAGTTGATGCTGAATACTTTTATACGAATGGATTTTGTGGAGTTCTCAATTAAAAAGGGGGCATTGGCCACCATGAAAAAGGAATTCAGTCCTCCCAGTAAGAAGCTTAAGAGTACTAAGGTATTACTGCTCAGAATAATGGCCCGAAGAATTTGTAAGATATCCGTAAAAAGGATTCCGATGATCATGGTTTTTTTTCGTCCGATTTTATCACTTAAAAAACCGATGGGCACTAAAAAAATGGCACTGGCCAAGGCGGTCATGGAGATTAACTCCCCCATAAAGCTGGCATTGAATCCCACTTCCTGAAGATATAGGTTATAAAGGGTCATAAACATGCCCTTGGCAATATTGTTCAGCAAAATCACCGCAAAAATCAGCCGGATGTTTCGCGGAAAGTTTTTAAAATCTATGGATTTTTCTAAAAAAAAGTTTTTAGCATTCATATTTATCCCTTTGATTCTTTCTATGTATTTTTTCTTCATTGGCTTTGTAAATTATATTTCGACTTGCTAAATAACCTCTTTTATCTTACCCGATCTTTCCCCCTTCGTCAATCATTTTTCCCTAAAAAAAAACACTTTCAATTTTTACCATTGAAAGTGTTTTCATTGCTTGTCTTATTATTTTCTAAGGGCATTGATCAGGCTAAGGAGGATTACGGCCCCCACCACGGCGACAAATAAACTCCAAAGATTAAAGCCCGTAACCCCGGTGCCGCCAATCATATTAAATACCAAGCCCCCAATGGAAGCCCCCACAATTCCGATTACCACATTCATCCCGCAGCCCATTCTTTTTTTATCTCCCGCAATGCCGCTGGCAATCCACCCTGCGATGGCTCCAAAAACAATCCATGATATTATTCCCATATTCTCACTCCCTAATAAGTTAAGTTGTATTGCAATTCCCTATCTAGTATATACCTAAGTTTGCTTTTATTAAACGGAAAATAAAAAATATCCCCCTTTGGCTTTTCCCTTGGCGGTGATGTGTGCTTATTGTTTATTTTTTTCAAAAGAGTCGTAAAATTGTGGTAACAATTCTTGATACATGATAAAATTACAATACGTAAAAATTAATTTTAAGGAGTGAGTAGATGAAACGTCAAAATATCGATGAAAAGTATCTTTGGGACCTGGGGGATTTATTTGTTTCCGATGGAGCTTGGGAAGCCGCCTTAATCGAGCTGAAAGAGCAGTCAAAATCCTTTCTACAGTACAAAGGACGATTATTGGAAAGCAGTGAAACCCTGCTGGAGGCGATCAAAAGTTATGAGAACCTCTCTCGAAAATTGATGAATTTGTTAACCTTTGCCCGTTTAAAAATGGATGAAAACACCAAGGAAAGCAAATACCAGGGCATGGTGTCCCGCTCGGAAAAACTGGCAACGGAAATCCAAAAGGAAAATGCTTTTTTCATTCCCGAACTGCTGCAGGGGGATGAAGAAACCATCGAAAATTTATTGAATCATCCGGTACTTGCTCACTATAAGAAATATTTCGCCGATCTTCTTCGGAAAAAACCCCATATATTATCGGAGGAAATGGAGTCGATCTTGGCTCAGGTAAGAGAACTGGGGGATGCACCGAGCAACGCTTACGGAATGCTTTTGAATGCAGATATGACCTTTGAGGCGGCTGTGGATTCCGAAGGAAATACCCATGCCTTGACCAACGGCTCCTATGTACCCTTACTGATGTCCAAGGACCGGGTCCTGCGGGAGGATGCCTTTAAAAAATATTACAAAGTTTATCAGGGCCATATCAATACCCTATCCAGCCTCTTGCAAAGTGAAGTAAACAAAAATATTTTCTTTAGTAAAAGGCGAAATTACTCCTCGGCCCGGGAAGCCGCTCTGTTTGCCAATAACATTCCCGTAACCGTTCCGGACCGCCTTATTGAAGCGGTAAACAACAACCTGGATAGTTTCTACAAATACATGGAACTCCGAAAAAAAGTCCTTGGGCTCAAAGAACTTCACCTTTATGACATTTATACACCGATTGTATCCAGTGTGGACTTTCCTATAACCTACGAGGAGGCCGGTACCATGGTAACGGAAGCGGTGGGTCCTTTAGGCAGTTACTATCAGGAAGGCATCCGTTCCGCCTTTAACCAGCGCTGGATCGATGTGTACGAGACCGAGGGAAAACGTTCCGGCGCTTATTCTGCAGGCACCTATGATTCCCGGCCTTATGTCCTGCTTAATCACCATGACAATATGGACTCCATGTTTACCTTAGCCCATGAACTGGGACATTCCATGCACAGCTATTTGACTCGACAAAATCAACCCTATGTCTATGGGGATTATTCCATCTTTGTGGCGGAGGTGGCCTCCACCACCAATGAAGCCTTATTGAATGATTATTTACTCAAAACCATTGAGGACAAAGAGAAAAGAAAGTATATTTTAAACCACTATTTAGAGCAGTTCCGGGGTACGATTTTTAGACAGACCATGTTTGCGGAATTTGAACGGGATATCCATGAGCGGGTGGAAAGCGGCGGGGCTTTGACCAATGAGTTTTTATGCGATCACTACTTAGCGCTGAACAAAAAATATTTTGGCCCCAATGTTGTTATTGATGAGGAAATCAAATACGAGTGGTCCCGAATTCCCCATATGTACTATAACTTCTATGTGTATCAATACGCCACCGGGTTTTCCGCAGCCATTGCCTTATCAGATCAAATCCTCAAAGAAGGAAAGCCTGCAGTGGATCGCTACTTAGAGTTTTTATCCAGTGGATCCAGCGACTATCCCATTGATATTTTACGGAAGGCCGGTGCGGATATGGAGACCAAAGATCCCGTATCCAATGCCATGAAGATCTTTAAAGACAGGGTAGAAGAGTTGGAAAAACTCATGAGTTCCTAGTTTTCAACAGAGTTCCCAGCTTCCATAGCAAAAGCATTTATGGTAAAACAAAAGAACAGAATCTTTTTAGATTCTGTTCTTTTCTTATGGTAGCTGAGGGCGATCTTGTAAATGGCCAGAATCTTATAGGTGACTAATATCTCCTTCTAAAAGAAATTTCTTTTTACCATCTTTGATCTCCAAAATTGTAAGATTGGTTCCGTGCATAAAGGGGGGATTCCAAAATTCCTCCATGGGAAGATTTTTTACCAGGACATAAATACTTTTGATCACGACCGCATGCACTACTAACAATACGACCGCTTCTTTTTCTGTATTCTCCTGGTTTTCTGCATTCTCGGCTAAAACTTTCAATCCTTTTTCAATCCGTTTCAACATTTGAGGAAAACTTTCCCCGCCCATGGGTTCATACTTTTCCGGAGCCTCCCAAAAGTTCCGGTATTTTTGTCCATAGACTGCTTCTATTTCTTCCACCTTTCTTCCTTCCCATTGGCCAAAGCTCATCTCCATAAAGTCCGGGAGGGTTTCCACCGGTAAATTCCGATCCCCTTTGATAATTTCTGCGGTCTCCATGGCCCTGCCTAGGGGTGAGGCGTAGATCTTATCAAAATCCACGGAGGCTAAGCGTTCCTTTAGTTTTTCAGCATCCTCCATCCCTTTTGGGGTTAAGGAGGAGTTTTTTCTCCCCTGCATCCGTCTCTCGCTGTTCCACTGGGTTTCACCGTGTCGTGTGATGTATATTTTCATTAATTTATTCCTCCTCTATCATTAATTGATCAGGTTTTTTCAAAAGGCCATAAAATGTTTTTCTGTTATGAAAATCATACTTCGGGTATATACAAATTACGTATAAATCAAAGGAGTGTTAAATAATGGATATGAACTATAAAATTGCAACAGATAAATCTTTTGCGGAAGCGATTGAATCCTTAAAAATCAGTCTTACCAATCACAACTTTGGGGTTTTGAATGAACTGAACTTCAAAGATACCCTGAAATCCAAAGGGGTGGACTTTGATCAGGATTTTCACTTGCTGGAGGTTTGCAATCCTCATAAGGCAAAAGAAGTACTGAATGAACATTTGGAAATGGGCTTTTTCCTCCCTTGCAAAATCGGTGTCTACAAAGAATCCGGACAAACCTATATCGGTATGCCTCTTCCCACAAAACTAATGGGGATGGTTGGAAATCTGGATTTGTTGGAAATTGCTCAGGAAGTGGAAGACGTCTTGGTCGCCGCCATTGAAGAAGCAAAATAATTATGTAAGGCTCCCCGGGAGCCTTTTTTTATTATCTCAAATTATCAGGGTAAATGAAAGCGCTATCCCTATTAAATCGATAAAAGCTCTACAAATATTAAATCATCAAAGTTTTCTAAATCTATGGATAATTTTTTCTATATGTAGTAAAATATTTTCATATACGTTTAAGAAGGCTTCAGGAGATTTAATTATTGTAAAAACCTTTAAAGGAGGCAAACTATGGAAAATAATTTAGAGAAATATGCCGAGCTATTGGTTCGAACCGGCATTAACATCCAGGAAGATCAAATCCTGGTCATCACCAGTCCCATCGAGTGTGCGGACTTTGCCCGACTGGCCAGTATCAAAGCCTACGAATCCGGTGCCAAAGAAGTGGTGATTCGATGGATTGATGAACAATCGTCGAAAATTCGCTTTGATATGGCCAAGGACCAAGTGTTTGATGAATTTCCCGAGTGGATTAAAACCATGCTGGAGGGATATGCTAAAAAAGGGGCGGCCTTTCTCAGTATCGCCGCATCGGATCCGGAGTTAATGAAAGACGTGGATCCGAAAAAAATGAGCCGACAGCAAAAAGTCATGAGTCAAGGCCTGGAGGCTTATCGTACCCGTATGATGAACAACCAGAACGTCTGGTGCGTAGCCTCGATTCCAACGGTTGCCTGGGCCAAAAAAGTATTCCCCGGGGGCACCGAGAAAGAAGCCTTAGACAAGTTGTGGGAAGCGATTTATAAAGCGGTTCGAGTGGATCGTCCCGATCCCGTTGCCGCTTGGGAAGAGCATCAGCAAAATCTCAATCGACGATTGGATTTCCTCAATAATCACCATTTCAAAGCGCTGCGTTATAAAAATGCAGCGGGCACGGACCTCGTCTTAGCACTTCCGGAAAACCACCGCTGGGTTGGGGGCGGCGATCAAGGGCCTCACGGCAAGGTCTTCTTTGCCAATATGCCTACGGAGGAAGTATTCACCATGCCCAAGGCGGACGGTGTGGACGGAACCGTGGTCAGCTCCATGCCACTGAATTACAACGGCAATTTAATTGAAGATTTTCGCTTTACTTTTTCCAAAGGAAAAGTAGTAGACTTTGATGCCCGTCAGGGTAAAGAAGTGCTTAAAGAACTGCTGGATACCGACGATGGAGCAAAACGCCTAGGGGAAATTGCTTTGGTTCCCTATGATTCTCCTATATCCAACCAAAAGATTCTCTTTTACAATACCTTGTTTGATGAGAATGCTTCCTGCCACTTTGCCCTGGGGAAAGCCTATCCCAGTTGTATTAAGGGTGGGGATGAATTATCCAAGGAAGCCCTGAAAAATGAAGGGGCCAACGATTCTCTAACCCATGTGGACTTTATGATCGGTACGGAGGATTTAAGTATCGTTGGAATAACCGAAAAAGACGAAGAAGTACCGGTATTTGAGCAAGGGAACTTTGTAAACTTTTAGTTTTCATATTGGGATTTCCCATTGTTCTTAGTTATTTTCTCTTGGTTAGTTTCACTTTGTTTTAGCCACTAAAAAAACCACAACCTCCAAGGCTTAGGCCAATGGGCTTGTGGTTTTTTTTCTACGAAGACTGTCTTTAATAAAAATATACAGGCCCAAAAGAATAATCAGTCCACTGACTAACTGGGCCTGGGTAGGAATTTCCTGTAGGATTAAAAATCCCAGAATGGTGGCACCTATGGGCTCTCCCAAGAGGGCGGTGGAAACTTTATTGGCTTCCACATATTTCAGGGCCCAGTTAAACACCGTATGCCCGCCAATGGTAGAAAATACGGCCAGCCCTAAGAAAATCACGTAATCACTAGTCTGATAAGCGGTTAAGGGAATCTGCCATAAAAGATTAATCCCCAGCAAGGCAAGACCACAGCTCCCGTAGGCGAGGTAGACATAGTCCAGATTGGCTACGGTCTTTCGAAGACCCCGCCCCAACAATACGTACACCGAAGCAAAGGCCCCTCCCAAGACGGCCAGTAAATCTCCATAGAGGCTTCCTCCCCCGCTGATGAAACCGGAAAGTCCTATCAAGACACTGCCGAAGATTGCGATGCTCATTCCCAGGATCTGGCCCCGGGTCAATCGTTCTTTGTAAATCAAATATCCCAGGATAACCGTAAACAGGGGCTGCAAGCTTACCAGCACCGTAGAGGAAGCAATGGTGGTGTGTTTTAAGGATTCAATCCAGGCGGTAAAATGCAGGGCTAAAAACAGTCCACTGAGAAGGGCCAGTGCGATCCCTCTTCCTCCGATGGTTTTCAGGGGAATACCCCCTTTTCGGATCACCAGGGGGGTGAAGAGCAAAAAAGTCATCACCATTCGATACATGGCAATGATTGTTGAGGGGGCATCGGTGGAACGAATAAAAATTGCGGAAAAGGAGACCCCCAGGATTCCAAGACCCATAATCAGATAAACTTTTCGTAGTTCTTTTTCTTCCATATTCCTCTGTCTCCTTGTCATTTTGATATTGTAAGTAATTATAATTACATGGCCTAGACGGCATGGTCATATTTTCATGGTCTAAAGATTTGCCTTTACCCGGTTTATAGGATAAACTATTACAGATATAATTGATTGCCAAACCAGTTAAAGGATGATTATGATGAAAAAACCTTTCTTTCTACAAGGACTAAAATACGGCATCCCTATTGCCCTGGGCTACATTCCCATTGCCATCGCTTTTGGAATTTTAACCGCCTCGGAGGGGGTTCCTTTTCTTACGGGCATGCTGATGTCCCTTACGGTTTTTGCAGGGGCCAGTCAGTTTGTAGCGGTGAATTTGATGTCCCTTGGGGCTGCGGGGGGAGAAATTATACTGACGACTTTTATCCTGAATTTTCGTCATTTTTTAATGAGTGCTTCCCTGTCCCAACGTCTGGAAGAAAACACTTCCCTTCCTTACCGCGGTATTTTATCCTTTGGCATCACCGA